>CAZSVY010000281.1:0-3260 GCA_964610495.1 uncultured Methanosarcinales archaeon | reverse complement strand
TAGCGAGTATTGTCGTGTTTACGGCAAAGTATCATTTTATTTATGCGAAAATATCCGGTTATAGATTTATATAAAAATGAAACATCCATTAGATGCGGTCAATTAAATTAGTTGAGATCGATAATTCAGACCGATAAATTCGGGTCAATTAATAATTTCAGATCAACAGATTCAGGCTATTGAATAGTTTTTGAAAATTTAAGAAACTCCAGTATTATGTCTAATTCCAAAATACCATCAGAAAGGCGAAGATCCGGAGGTAAAAACCATGAAAGTGATAGCAATAAACGGAAGCCCCAGAAAGAACTGGAATACAGCGACCCTGCTGGAGAAAGCTCTTGAAGGTGCAGCGTCAGAAGGTGCAGAAACCGAATTAATACATCTTTATGATCTCCAGTTCAAAGGGTGCATAAGTTGCTTTGCCTGCAAAGTAAAAGGTGGAAAAAGCTTTGCCAGATGTGCTATGAAAGATGATCTGACCCCTGTGCTGGAAAGGCTGGAAGATGCCGATGCCGTAATACTTGGATCTCCCATTTATCTCGGAAACTCTACGGGCGAAATGAGATCGTTTATGGAGCGCTATATATTCCCGTACATCACTTATTCTATTGACATCAAGTCGTTTTATCCGAAAAATATCCCTATAGGTTATATTTACACCATGAATATCAAGGAAGAAAACTTCGGTATGTTTTGTCTTGATAAAGTTATTGAGTTAAATGAAAGGCTTGCAACAAGGATCTTCGGATATTCCGAATCATTATGCAGTACCGATACATACCAGTTTGATGATTACGCAAAATATGTTTCCTCTATCTTCGATCCCGAAGAGAAGGCAAAACGAAGAAAAGAAGTATTTCCGCAAGACTGTCAGAAAGCCTTTGAAATGGGAGCCAGGTTCGTTAAGCGGCAAAATGTGTTAGAAGCACAGAAGGGAGAATAATAAAATTTAAAGCAAAGAAATTGCTTAAGCTTAGACGATTTTACCACACCCGTGAAGAGCTGTGAAAAAATTCAAAACTGTCCACCGCTTCAGGAGAAAGACCCAGTTCTTCAAATATCTCCCTGAAAACCGCCCGGTATTCCTCTTCAGGTATCGTTTCTCCGCTGCTTCCTACATGCATTATGATTTCGAGCCTGACCTTTCCTGAAGATTCGAGTTCAACTATGTACCTGTTCCCCTTATCAGAAGTCACGACCCTTGCCCCCGGGATAAAATATCTTACTGAACCCAGCCGGTTCCCGTCCTTTAAAAAGACTTCTTCCGTGTCCGAACCTGTCGTGGCGTACGTATAAATACCCAAACTGGACCCGTAACTGGAACCATCACTGTTTTCCATGAGATAGGCATATACAGCCGGGAAATCCAGAGATTCTTTCATCTGTATTTCAGCATCCCAGGTCTGGTTTAGTGCGGCTTTTTTCAGAGTCTCAAGATACTTTTCCGAAGCTTTTTCATCCAGGCCGAAGATGAGCCCGAATTTATCAAGCATCCATGAGTCATCCGGAAATTCCGATAACTGCAAGGGGGATTCGGGATCGGAGTGGCTGAAGTTCGAGATAGCCAGACAGGTTTCGGCTCCGGCTTCCGGTCCGTCTTCACATATGAAAACCGTAAGCTCTGATTCTTCATTATAATTAAACCTTATATCATGCACAAGAGCAGCACTTCCGAAGCTTTCCCGGATCCCCGGGACATCCCCGGGTTCAAAGCCCGGAAAGTTTCCGGGCCAGGGCCAGGAACCTTCCACCTCATAACCAGCTTTCTCCGCTTTCGTAAGTACGGAACTATAATCAAAAGGCCCGATATCAACTTTCTCCTCAGTATAGTACCAGGAACTATCAAAAACTGCATACATAATAAGAAAAGGGCTGAAGAGATACAGCACAAAAAGGAGGGGGGTAAGCAATAATAATATTAGTATGGCTTTTTGCTTATTCACGAAATCCTCAACTCCGGGAAAACACCAATAAACTGGAGATGCTGCCAGTATTTCGAGTTATATGTCAAATTTTAAAAATATTGGGAGTAATATCTCTTGGTCTTACATTTTAGTCTTACATAACACTACAATAACACTACATTGTATATGTTAAAATATTAAATAAGTTAGGCTCGTTTTGTGGACTTTTAGATCAAAAAATTGAAAGTCAAATATGAAAGTCAAATATTTAACCATAAATCTGGAATTTTCCAAAAGCTCCAAAATAACCGATAGCTTCCCCTTTCTGCCTTCACAGACGGCCAATAACGTCACTGAAACTTTCTCCTTCCCGTTTTAGATTTTTTAGGAAATCGTATATACCGTCCCGGATTGAAAGTGTCTTTGTACCCATGTATCTGCGTATGTGTGCACAGAAATAAGGTTCTTTGTTTGTCCGGTGCTCAGGCCGTCTCTCTTATTCCTCTCCTCTGCAAAATAAACCAAGTCGCAAGCACAAGGGCTCCGCAGCCAAGGGCAATGGTTCCCAGCACCGGGATCTTGTCTGCCCACTCAAGGGAAATGAACCACATGCCTCCGGCCCCGAGGGTGAAACAGGTGAAAATAAGCAGGGAAGAAGCCGAACCTGTATCCCTGTCGACCTGTTCCAGCACAAGGTTGTTGCTCGGGGGCCGGCTAATGCCGATCGAAAAGGTGATAAGGAACATTGGCAGGGCAAAACTCCAGGGGCCGTGCTGGCCGGTTGCAAGAAGAAGGATCCCGCCCAGGAAAATCCCTGTAAAGCCCATGGTCATCAGATTCCCGGAGCTGAAGACCTTTCTTAACCGGAGGCAGGTAATGGAGCCTACCATAATTGCAAGCGCATTGAAGGCAAAGAAGTAACTGTACTTTTGCTCGGTGAGCCCGAATTCGGTAACATAAATGGTAGAGGAGCCTGCAATGAAACTGTAAAGAGGAAAAAGGCTGATTGACATTACCAGTACCATTACCAGGTAAAGCGGGTTGAGCACCAGCCGGCCGTAGGCATGCATAACTCTGGAAAAAGGAGTATTCGATACCGAAGAAAGCGTCTCAGGAAAACGCAACACCCCAAGCATCCCGATTCCTCCCATGAGCGCCTGAATAACAAAGATCCATGGCCAGGAAAAATCAACAAGGATCCACCCGCCGATTACAGGGGCAAGCATAGGGGCAATCGCCATTATAACGGCGGTATAAGCCAGAACTCTTTCCCTTTCCTGCCCCGAAAAGATATCTCTGGTCATTGCCATTGAAAGGGAAGAGCTTGCAGCAGCTCCTGCTGCCTGGAGCATGCGG
>CAZSVY010000280.1:0-14435 GCA_964610495.1 uncultured Methanosarcinales archaeon | reverse complement strand
CAAAGCCGACGTTACCTGGAAATATACAAGGCCCCAGATCGAGTGGCTTGAAAGAAAAGGGTACCTTAACTGAGGGCGCATTAAGTCCTTTATTCACTTTATAGCTTTATACAGATTATCATAACCTGCACTTCAATTAAGCTGTAGTTAACCCGTGGTTTTGAAAAATTAGATTAAAAATCAGATATGAACTACAAACTTAAGACCGCTTGAGCTTTTTAAAATTAAAGCCTTAAATTCAAATTGAAAAGCACCGGAACGGCATAAAAGCCTGTAATCTCATTTTACTGATTGATTCATTTTACCGATTAATTCATTTTACCGATTAATTCATTTTACCGATTAATTAATTTTAATATTATAATCTCATTTAAACACCTTTTTCACTTTAACGTTTATCTCACTACTGTTTTTCAACAAATGAACCTTATAAGCTTGCTAAAGGCCTGTATCTGTTAAAAGCCGGCTTTGAAACTTCAATAAAACGATCTTACCAGGCATTTCTGATTCAAATGCCCTTCTTATGCATTCCGGAATCAAATCTTCCTGTATATTCCAGGCGAATATCTTTCTGTTTATTCCGGATTCAGGAGTATTATAATAATTTTTCAATTCTGAATAATTCGTCAGCTTCTTCTTTGCTCAAAAGCCCCCTCATTACCAGGACTTCCTTTACAGGCATTTTTTTTTCCAGCACCTCTTTTGCGATCTCAGCAGCCCTTATATATCCGATTTTTGGAGCAAGGAAGGTTACAAGAATCGGATTTAGCTCAAGGTAAGCCCTGCACCTGTCTTCATGCGCCTTAATTCCCTCCACGCAGCGCTTCTGGAAAACCGGCAGATAATTTGTGAGCAGGGCAATCGAGATCAGAATGTTGGAAGTTATCACGGGGGTCATAACATTGAGCTCAAGTTGACCGGCCTGGGCTGCAAGAGCCACTGTGGTATCATTGCCCACAATCTGGAACCCTATCATATCCAGGCACTCAGCCATCACAGGATTGTACTTTCCTGGCATCATGGACGAGCCAGGCTGTACAGCCGGAAGCTCAATCTCGGAAATGCCGGTAGTTGGGCCGGCGTTAAGGAGCCTCAGGTCATTAGCTATCCTTATAAGTTCAAGCGCCAGTTCCCGAAGGGCCCCTGAAAAGGCTGCAAGCTGGGACCGGCTCTGCAGGACTTCGAAACTATCAGTTGCCTTTCGAAGAGGCAATTTACAGAGTTCGGAAAGTTTCGAAATTACAAGCTCCCGATACCCCGGAGAGGTATTTGCCCCTGTTCCGGTTGCAGTCCCTCCTAAGGGAAGCTCAAGGAGATCGTTTCTTCGCTCTTCTATCCTGCGCGAAGCTCTCAGCAGCGCAGCCGAATAAGCTCCGAACTCATCGCCAAGGGTCACAGGCAGGGCATCCATAAGATGTGTCCGGCCTGACTTGGGAATTCCCGAAAATTCCGTGGCTTTTGCCCGAAAAGCTTCCGAAAGAGAGGCAAGCACATCAAGAAGCCTGTCAGCCGCAAAAATCACAGCTATGCAGGAAGCGGTTGGAAAGGTATCATTGGTTGACTGGGCCCTATTTACGTGGTCATTCGGACTGAGGAAGCCATAATCTCCCCGGTTTCGGCCAAGAATTTCCAGAGCCCGGTTCGCAAGCACTTCGTTAATGTTCATGTTAAAAGAAGTGCCTGCTCCTGCCTGAAAAACATCCACCGGAAACTGGCCCGAATACCGCCCTGCAAGCTCGGAAAGCACTTCATCGGCCGCCAATACAATGGCATTTCCTCTATCCCTGTCAAGCGCCCCGAGTTCCAGATTAGTAAGTGCTGCTGCCTTCTTTATAAGAATATATGCCCTGACGAACTCAGGCCTCGCCCTATGCCCGCTTACAGGGAAATTACAGAGAGCCCGCTGGGTCTGGATGCCGTAATAAGCGTCGGCCGGAACTTCCATTTCCCCCATGGAATCCTTCTCGACCCGGGTTTTCAGATTAATATACTCACCTCAGAAAATCTCCTTTGAGAGCTTCAGAATTTTTGCTCAGGTGCCTTTCCTGACTTTTTGAGCTCCCTCCTGGCCTTTCCGATTCCCTCAATCGGGGGAACACCTTTCGGGCAGACAGCCCTGCAGTTGGCATGGAATTCACAGCCCCACCAGCCGGACTTACTGTTAGCAAGCATGAGCCTCGATTTGTCATCGGGTTCGCGAGGATCGATATGAAACCGGTAAAGCTTGGCAAGGGCAGCAGGGCCCAGGAAATCCTTTACTTTTCCCGAAACAGGACAGGCACTCACACAGGCCGCACAGAGTACACAGTTTGTGTACTTTTCAAGCTGTTTTACGGCATCGGGCTGCATGAGCTGCTCCTTCTCCGGGGGTTTTGAAGCCGGTTTAAAGGTTGGCTCTACTGCCCTGTAAAACTCGAAGAATTTGTCCATATCCACTATAAGGTCCTTCACTCTGGGCAGGGAAGGAAGGGGCTCTACAAGTACCTCATTTTCGGGATCCCATGAAACAGTCTCTTCCGTTCCCGGAAAAGGCCTCAGTTTTATCTTCCCTTCCCCTTTGAGAAGGGATTCTATCCGGACCCGGCAGGCAAGCCCGGGTATCTTATTAATCAGCATCGCGCAACTCCCGCAAACTGCTCCCCTGCAAGAGTAGCGGAAGGCAAGGGAATCATCGAGTTCTTCCTGGATTTTGAACAACGCAGAAAGAACTGTCATCCCTGCTGAGGGTTCGATTTCAAAGGTATCGTAACGGGACTCCCCTGTTTCCCTGTCAAAACGGAATACCTTCAATCTCATCAGTATACACGCTCCTTTACCGGGAACCTGCCAGCCCTTACAGGCAGGGGCTCAAGCACAGGTTTTCCGTCTTTTAGCCTGTAGAGCGTATGGAAAAGGAAGTTCTTGTCATCCCTGTGAGGGTAATCAACCCTTGAGTGGGATCCACGGCTTTCCTGCCTGGCAATAGCCCCCCTTGCAACAGCTTCTGCAATGTCAAATAATCCCCCAAGTTCAAGGGTGTAGATAAGTGCATAATTGAATGACCCGGACCTGTTATTGATATAAACTTCAGGGAAGCTGCTTTTGAGTTCGAGGAGCTTTTCCAGCCCTTTTTCCATCTTCTTTCCTTCCCGAAAAACTCCGAAATACTCAAACATCGTTTTCTTCAGTTCATCCCTGAGGCCGGGCATTTTGACCCCGGATTTCCTGGCAAGCAGGGTTTTTATCCGTGCATCCTCTTCATGCAGGTTTTGAAGGACAGCCTTCTCAGCCCCTTTCCTGTCCCAGCCAGAGCCCCGGAACGACTTTCCGATCTCCTGCCCTGCGAGCTTGCCGAAAACCACGGCTTCAAGCAGGGAATTGCCCCCGAGCCGATTTGCCCCATGCACGCTTACGCAGGCGCATTCTCCTGCCGCATATAGCCCGCGCAGTTCGGTTGCCAGGGAATTGCCTGCCGAAATTCCTCCCATGGAATAGTGCTGGCCTGGCTGTACCGGAATCGGAGCTTCAACAGGGTCGATGCCTGCAAAGTCCAGGCAGATAAGCCTTATTCCGGGCAGCCGTTCTGCAATTCTCTCTTCTTTCAGGTGCCTGAGGTCAAGGAGCACGTAACCGCCCTCAAATCCTCTGCCCTCCTCGATCTCCTGCTGGATGGCTCTCGCAACAATGTCCCTTGGGGCAAGTTCCATTGAGGCAGGAGCGTATTTCTCCATGAAGCGCTCATTCCTGTTATTCAGAAGATAACCGCCTTCCCCTCTTGCCCCTTCCGTGATCAGGATATTTGTGCCGTAAAGGGTGGTCGGGTGAAACTGCACGAATTCCATGTCTTCTAAAGGCACGCCTACCCGAAGCGCCAGCGATGCGCCGTCCCCTGTATTAATCAGGGAATTTGTGGAACGGTCAAAAAGCCGCCCAAAACCGCCAGTCGCAAGGAGTAGGGAATGGCAGGTAAAACCGTGCAGGCTCCCGTCAGCGATATTCAGTGCCGTACAGCCCACACACCTTTCCTCTTTCCCGGAACCTTTTTCAAACGGAGCGTCCCCAAGCTTTACCAGGGAGGTTATAAAAAACTCTTCATAAAAACTAAGCTTGCCCACCTGCCGGTTTTCGCCTCTCTCCCTACCTATAAGCTGTTCATAAAGCGAGTGCAGAATATTATGCCCGGTCCGGTCTGCAGCATAACAGGTTCTTGGGAACATGCCTCCTCCAAAAGGCCTCTGGGCTATCCTGCCGTCAGGAAACCTGGAAAAAACGGTTCCGAAATGCTCAAGTTCTATTACTGCGGCAGGTGCGTGTTTACACAGGATTTCCACAGCATCCTGGTCAGCCAGGTAATCCGAACCTCTGACCGTATCAAAGGCATGCGCTTCCCAGGAATCCTCGGCTACGGCATTCCCTAATGCTGCATTTATCCCTCCCTGGGCTGCCACGGAATGGGAGCGAAGAGGGTGCACCTTGGAAATTACGGCTGTATCAAGTCCCTGATCCACAATTTCAATCGCTGCCCGAAGCCCGGTCAGTCCGGCCCCGATTATCACTACATCGTGTGAATGGACAGGATATCCGGCCTCATTTCCTTCGCCTCCCAATTATTTCCCCCCAGGGCTTAACTTCAACAGCGGAGGGCCTGCATGGATTCAACCTGCAAACCCGGTTTTCCAGTCGGAATTTATATATTCCAATCAGAATTTACACGTAAGCTTTCCCAGTTCTATCGAGAAAGTTTCATAGTTCACGGAATAGTCAATAGGGCACTCGATTACTGCCACTTTATTCAGGGCAAAAGCTCTCTCCAGGACTTCTGCAAGATCGTCATCTTCGTTGATCCTGAAACCGGCAGCCCCGAAGCTCCCGGCAAAGCGAGAAAAATCAGGATTTCCATAGTCCAGCCCGAAATCCTCAAAATGCATCTTTTTCTGTTTCCATTTAATAAAGCCGAAACCGTTGTCATTGAGAATCAGGACAACAACAGGAATTCCATAGCGCACTGCGGTCTCAAGTTCCTGGCAGTTCATCATAAAACCCCCATCCCCGCAGATTGCAAGCACGCGGCGCTCAGGATGAAGAAGTTTTGCGGCAATCCCCGAAGGAAGCCCTGCACCCATAGTTGCAAGCGCATTGTCAAGGAGCACGGTATTGGGGGCATATGCCTTATAAAGGCGAGCGAACCAGAGTTTATAAATTCCATTGTCCAGGGTGATTATATCTTCCCTCCCGAGCACCTTCCTGACACTCTGGACTACGGCATGCGGGAGAGGAGGGTAACTTTTCCTGGCAATAGCATTTATTTTTTCCTCAATGAAATTCCTGGTGTGCTCAAAGACCGGAAATTCCCGCTTTCCCGGAATACATGCAGCAAGTTCCCTGATTGAAGAAGCGATATCCCCAATTATTTCTACTGTGGGGTTAAAATACCTGTCAGGTACGGATTCCACGAAATCGATATTTATAATCTTCTTGTCCAGTGTCCTGTTCCACAGGTAGGGAGGATATTCTACTATATCGTACCCAATAGTGATAATGAGGTCAGCCCCGTCAATTCCGCAGTTAACATAGTCCTTGGCATGAATCCCTGTGGCAAAGAGGCTGTGAACGCAGTCATCCGGAACAACTCCTTTCCCCATCTGGGTATGCACCAGGTAGATACCTGTTCGCTCGATAAAATCTTCGAGCTCTTCAGTAACCGAGTTGCGGTTTGCTCCTGAGGAAACTATGATAAGGGGGTTTTTAGCCTCACAGACCATAGTCGCGGCTTTTTTTACAGCCTCGGGATCAGGGTAAGGAATTTTAATTTCGCTTCGCTTCTGCACCACCGCCTCAGTCTCTTCTCCAGCCACGTCTTCAGGAAGCTCAATATGTACGGCTCCTGGCCTTTCGGCTTCCGCGCGTTTAAAGGCGTTACGGATCACTGTGGGGATCATTCCCGGATCGGTGATGGATACAGCGTTTTTGCAGAGAGGCTCCATCATCCTGACAACATTTACAAGCTGGAAGCGGGCCTGCCAGTTGTCAGCCAGAGCCTTCTGTCCGGATATGGAAATAAGAGGGGCTCCTATAAGCTGTGCCTGGGCAACGCCTGTAACGAGGTTAGTGGCTCCGGGCCCAAGCGTTGAAAAACAAACCCCTGGCTTCCCTGTGAGCCTCCCGTAAGTTGCAGCCATAAACGCCGCAGCCTGTTCGTGCCTTGTTACGACCAGTTTGATTCCGGAGGTCCTCAGGGATTCAAGCAGGTCAAGGTTTTCTTCACCTGGCAGTCCGAAAATATATTCAACGCCTTCTTCTTCAAGCTGGGCAACGAGAAGATCCGAAGCTTTCATGAAAACCCCAAATATAACTGGCTTTATTCGAGTCGAATTAAACTCAACTCAGGTTTGATTATTAAGCCTTGATTAAGTTGTTTGTTAAGCTTAAATTAAGTTTACCGTCCAGACTTAAACAGGAAGAATCCCAGGCTTAAGCAGGTTTTCTTGGTGAGCTCTGGAGCAGGTTTTTTCAATATAAGCTTCAATCAGTCTAAATAAGCTTCAATCAGTCTAAAGCCCGCGAACCTTACTTGTTGACCACAACCGTCTTTATATTTACAAATGCTTTAAGCCCATAATGGGAAAGTTCTCTCCCGATTCCGGATTTCTTTACCCCGCCAAAAGGCAGCCTCGGATCGGATTTGACCATTCCGTTGATAGCCACAAATCCGGATTTTATTCTTTTTGCCAGCCTCTGGGCTCTGTCAAGGTCTCTGGACCATATCTCGGCTCCGAGCCCGAATTCTGTTGAGTTTGCGATTTTCACAGCTTCATCCTCGTCCTTTGCCGTGATCACCGGGGCAATGGGCCCGAAAACCTCTACATTGCAAACCTTCATGTCGGTACTGGCTGCAGGGATCAGGGTCGGCCTGAAGAAGAAACCCTTATTATGTTCTTCTCCGTAAACGTGGGGCTCGGCGCCTTTCTTTTTTGCGTCTTTAAGGACTCTTTCAAGACTATCGACGAATTCTTTCTTTGCAATCGGCCCGATATCGGTTTCCTCATCCATAGGGTCCCCGATTTTCAGTTCCTGCATTTCAAGTTCAAACGCCTCGATAAAATCCACAACAACGTCTTCTGCGACAATAAACCGCTTGGCAGCAATACAACTCTGTCCGGTATTGAGAAATCGGGACTTCACCGCGATCTGCGCAGCCCTCTCGATGTCAGCATCCTCAAGCACTATGAAAGGGTCCGAGCCCCCCAGTTCCAGTACGAGAGGCTTGATCAATCCCCCGGCAAGCTCCCCTATTTCCGAGCCTGCAGCTATGCTGCCGGTAAGTGAAACTCCATCTACCATTTCTTCTTCAATAATTTCCATTGCAGTCTTCGAGTCAATTAACAGGGTATTGAAGACGTTTTCCGGAAACCCGGCCTCAAGAAAAACTTTTTCAATCTCCAGCGCCGACCTCGGTACATTTGAAGCGTGCTTGATTACGCATACATTTCCTGCACACATTGCAGGTACCGCAAACCTGAAGACCTGCCAGAACGGGAAATTCCAGGGCATAATCCCGAAAATCACTCCCAGGGGATCAAAAGTCACATAGCTTTTTTCAGCCCCTGTGTCCACAAGCTCATCTTTCAGGAAGACGGCCGCGTTTTCCGCGTAATAATCGCAGAGCCAGGCACATTTTTCAATCTCGCCCCTTGACTGCCTGATAGGTTTTCCCATTTCCTTCGTGATAACTTCGGCATAAACACTGGTATTTTGCCTGAGAACCTCTGCGACATTAATAAAATGTTTCTCCCGTTCCTCAACAGGCAATGAACTCCACTCTGAAAAAGCAACCCTGGATTTTTCGATTCGGGCCCTACATTTCCCGATAGAAAACGAATCATATACCCAGTTTACTTCTTCAGTATAAGGATTAATGGATTTAATTTTCATACTCTCCCCCGAAAAAGAGTCCCTATTAGTATTGATATTTCCAGTATTATAAATTAAGGAAAAATAAAATCTGAAGAGGAAAAATGTATCGAACTTAAATTTTGAATTTAAATGTAGATATCTGGTTTCGGGAGAAGATGAATATATTTAATTTATCCTTTAACCACGTAAATCCTGTACAAGTAGTCCTGCAAAAGTAGTCCTGCAAAAGTAGTCCTGTAAAAGTAGTCCTGTAAAAGTAGTCCTATGAAAATAATCCTATGAAAATAATCCTATGAAAATAATCCTTTACAGGTTACTTCAACACTCCGTTTTTCCAGAAAAACGGCTTGCCGGCATTTCTTTCGAACTTTTCAAATACACTTGAAAAAAGTGCAGGGTATTTTGCTTCTCCAAGGGGTATGCAGAACAGCCTTTCCGGAGAGCCTGGTTTCAAGCCGCATCCTATAACAACGAAGAAAGGAAGCCTCCTTTCCCTGGCAAAATCCTTATAACGCCTTAACTGCTGGGGATCGGACCACTGGAGTTTACCTTCAAATAAGCCGGATCTGAATTTACATTCAACGCAAAAAACCTCGTCTTTCGGAATATAACGGACAATAAGATCCGGGCCGGCATCCGATTCCACAAACCTGTCGTGTTTTCGTGTAATATCCGTGCTCCACTGCACGATCGAGAAGTATTTGTCGTCAAAAAGATTCACAACATATTTTTCAAAGTCGTTTCCTTTTTCTATGGATTCATCTTCTTTCAATACGTCAACTGCCCTTTTAAGTTTATCAACTAATCCCGTAATAAGCCCCCAAACACTAAATAAAAATATATTATGTTTTATTACTTTAAAAACTATTGGTAATTATCGTATCTTTTTTTTCCAAGAGTTATTTTTCGCTTCTGCCGGCTTCCAGATAACAGGAAAACATATAGGAATTTACAGAAGAGGTTAGAAAATGTTGCAGAAAAAAATTAAAAGATCTGGCCGGAAAAAGGTTAGAAAACTTGGCAGGAAAAATTAGAATATTTGGCAGAAGAAAATTAGAATATTTAATGAATATGATTGATAGAGGATGAATAAAAAACAAAAATTTATTTCAACACTCCGTTTTTCCAGAAGAATTTCTTTTTTGAACTCCTCTCAAATTTCTCAAACCGGCCGGAGGGAAGTGCAGGAGATCCTGTTTCTTCAAGCGGGATGCAGAACATTCTTTTCGGTTTCCTGGCCTTACCGCCGAGCCCTATGACAACGTAGAACGGGATCTCATTGTCTCTTGCAAAGAGCCTGTAGCGCCCAAGCTGCCCTGGAGCGGACCAGTGGAGATGATCCTTGTAGAGATTCGACCTGAACTTGCATTCAATGCAAAAAATCTCGTTTGTGGGCCTGTGGCGGAGGACAAGATCCGGGCCGCAGTCGGATTCGACAAACCTCGTGTGTTTCCTTGCCATATCGGTAGTCCACTGCACAATGGAAAAGTACTTTTCATCGAAAAGATCCACAACATACTTTTCAAAGTCGTCTCCTTTTTGCTCGGATTCGTTTTCAAAAATTATCTCGATAACCTTTCTTAGCTTTCTCAATAGACCCATAGTTAACCACTAATATTTTTGTGAAAATATCGGAATATTTCAGTATATTTATAAATGTGATGGTATGCACAGGGAGAAAAGTTTACAGGATGCCGAAAGATGAAAAAGAGTTTTAACGGCTTTTGTTCGGGAATCGGCAAACCTGAACCCTGACATGGATTCATCCGGAAAACCTTAATCTAAAAAAAGGATATACTATATTGGGGAGAAATTTAAGACTTAATAAAAATAATCAAAGTAAAATTAAAGTTACCGGATTTTACGCCTATGGGGAGAAGGCTGAGAAACTATGAGGAGAAGCTGATAACTCCGGAACGAGCAGCTGAGCTTATGGAAGAGGGCTGGAAGCGAGCAGACCTGCATGTTCATACCACCTGTTCTTTTGACGTACTTCCTGTCAGAGATCTGCATCCAGAGAGTCTTTATGAGAAAGCCCTTAAGCTCGGAATGGATTATATCACATTTACGGACCACGATACCGTAGAAGCATATGAGATTCTCGGATGGAACCGTGAAAAGCTTGTTCCTGGGGTTGAGATGAGTGTGCATGACCCGGAATTTGCAGGACATGCCCTGCATATTAACGTTTTCGAGCTTGACAGGGAGGATTTTTTTGAGCTCAGGGAAATTGCGGAAATCGAACATGACCTGAAAAGCTTTATCAAATACCTCAAGCGGCATAAACTACCTTTTATATACAACCATCCTTTCTGGTTCGAGTTCCACCGTGAACCGAATCCGTCTGCAGTACCCAGGCTAGCGAAACTTTTCCCTGTGCTGGAGTACAACATGAATGAACTCAAGCAGAAAAACGAACTTACTATTGCCCTGGCTGAGAAATTTGGCAAAGGTATTGCCGCGACAACCGACACTCATTCAGGGAGACTAGGGAAGGTGTATACCCTCGCAGAAGGCGATGATTTCAAAGAGTTTTTCGGAAATATAGAAAAGGGGAGAAATTACATCGTACCCGAAGACCTTACCAGGGAACTCCTGATCGATGAGATGAATATCTGGATAGACCTGATTTTTGAAAAAAGCCAGAAAAGCAGCGATATAAAAAGCTACCTTACTGGAATAAAATCCCTGGATGCAATGGTAAGGATTTCCAGAAGTGCGCTATTGAGCTGTTTTCCGGGACTCAACAGGACAACCATGAGCCTGCTCTATATGATCTCAAACACAGGGCTTCCGGCTTCATTCTACCTGCATTCGGAGAAAAGTTTCGTAAAGGAGATTGAAAAACAAATCGAAATTGAAAAACAAAAATAAAACAATGTAAATATTAAAAGCCTGAGCTCAAAGGGAGAAATTAAAAAGCTAACAGGGAAAAAAGAAAAGTAGTGTAAATGATGAGAGAAATTCAGGGAAGTTCAGGAAAAAATTAAAAGAAATCCAGAATTTTTTCAGGGCTCTCAAGCACGGTAATTCCCTGCAGGCTTTTTACGATCTCAACATTGCGCATATCCACGTCCCGGACCAGGACTTCCACAGGCCCGCCTTTGATTGCGTCATAAGGGCAGAGAGCTTTGCAGATTCCGCAGCCCTTGCACTTCAAGAGTTCGATCTGGTCTGTGAAGCCGTTTTTCTCAGTTATTGCTTCATGAGGGCAGTTTTCTCTCGGGGGGCAGTCCTCGCAATGCCTGCACTGTTTTCGGTCGATATTATAGGGCATTTCCGAGACGATCGAACCTTCGATATCCACAGGCACAATATAAACAGGCACTTTTCCTTTTACGGCCTGGGCAACGGCATTGGTTACAAGGGAATCCGCAATGCCATAGGCGATTTTCGAAACCGTGTTTGAGGTTGCAGGCGTAACAAACAGGGCGTCATACCTGTCAAGCAGGAAACGCCCGACTTTCGGGGAGCTCGAACCCTGCTCGCTTTCCCGGAAGATTTCTTCAAGGTAGTCCCCTCCCGAGATTTTAACAAGCTTTTGTTCAAGCCCGTACATGCGCAGCACCTCCTCTGCAGCCCTGGAAATAAAAGTGTTTACGGAAACTTCGGGGTATCTGAGCTTAATTTCCTTAAAGACCTGGTAACTGCGGTCCAGGAAATGCCCGGCACCTGTAATGCCCCACGCGATTCTCTGAAAACTCATGAAAAGAAGTCATGCCCTAAGGGGATAATATAATTTTCTAAAAAAGGTTCAGGACAATGAAAGCGAGAAAGCGTACAGCTTAATTGAGGAGCCGCCCACAGTTAAAAAAGTATCACAGCCCCAGAACTTCAGAAATTAATTTCATAGCTTTTTTCTCGTTTTCTCCCCCGCACCTGGAAGCCAGAGATTCGTAGCGGCGGATCAGCTCGATATATTTTTTATCTTCTGTAAGCTGGTAGCGGGTTGCATGAACAGCCGCCTCAAGCACTGCATTGAATCCCCTGTTGGGCGCAGGCAGGTTTTTCCGATTAGCTTCATTAAAACCTGCTTCTATGGGAATAAGGTCGGCTACGAGAGCCTGATCCGTGTCCTTGAGATTAACACATTCGAAAATGACCCAGGCTGCAGCCTCTTTTAAAACAGGGAAATTTAGCCCGCGAGCAGGCACATAGTCAAACTCGGAGGGTTCAAGATCGAAAAAAGTTGAACGCACGAAAAGCAGGGAGTCATAAACAATGTTTGCGGCCAGATGCTTTTCTTTAAAGACGTTTTCCCAGGTATGAGTGCCTTTGAAAAGCCGGACAAAAGTCCTTCCGCCTTTTACGATTATTCCGATAGGGGCCGCATTGGGGGATTCCATACATGTGCTGACGATAGTTTCGGAAATGCCTTCCCGGATCCCGAAGGAAGAAAGATCGACAGTGCAAGCTTCGCTTCTGCTTTTTCCGCATTCAGAGAGAGATTCGGTCAAAAGCGCAGTCCCCCCAGAAGGGCAATGAAAAGTCCGGCTATGATAATATCTGCTGTTGAACCCGGATTGATTTTCTTCCTGAGAAGCTCGGAGTCAAACTCCTGTACAGCAGGAAGCAGAGCTGCAAAGTCTCTGGTGTTATGACCTGATGACTTCTCCCAGGCCGAGAGAATCTCGCCTGCCCTGGATGAAACATAGTCCGCAGTGGCTTTATCGAACTTGGTCTGGATGAAAGTGTCCCTGTGCCGGGAAAGCGATTTCAGGAAAGTATACACGATAGCTTCGTTGATACCTGTGCCTGAGCAACTGAAAGCTGAATCTTCAGCTCCCGAGTTTCGAGCCTGCATGAATTCAGTTATGATTTTTGCCCCCTCAAGGCAGCGCCCGAAGCCTGAGGTCCATTCATCTGCAATCAGGTCATATCCCCTGGCGATATCCATAAGCTCGTAAAGGGTGACTTCCTGTGCCCTGAGTTCGGCTGCTGACTCGGGATCTCCAAGGCTGAATTCCTCCACGCTGCTAACCCTGACACCCGCTACTTCGAAAGCCCTGTAGAACTCGATAGCGTCCTCACAGTCCGTTGCCCGGACAAAAGCATGTGCATGCGCAGCAAGGGCTTCGAATTCGTCCGGTAAAAGCTTATAAGGGGTTTTTCCACATAAATCAAAGAGTTCCCCTGCAGCCATGGAAAGAGGAATGAGTAACAGAAAAGCCCCGAAATGGGTATTTCCTCCTTTCTGCCAGGCCGAGCTCTCGCAAACCGCACTTCGGATAAGCGACCCTATCCCGTTCCTGCTTCTTGCAGCCAGCTCGATGACAGGGTAAATGCTCACCGAAGAGGCTAAGAAATGCTCAAAGCAGGTATCAGGATAGTCATGTTCCCGATCCACATTCCCTGGCTTGGGAGAAGCTGAAACCTCAAGCAGCATAGCAAGCTGGGCACAGCGGGCAATAAGGCTTGATATATGGGGGTTTTCTGCCCATCCAGGTACCGGGCAGATAAAACCAGTATTATTCGGATTCATTTACCGGAATTCTGGCTTGATCCAGTACGTATTTTGCCAGTTGCTCTTTAAGTTTCATGTACTCTGCGTCAGAGAGGCCAATTGTGTTCAACACCCCATCCCTTATCCAGCAGGGCTTGGTGACCTTACAACACCAGACAAGGCTTCCGAAGCACGTGTCCCCTCCGTATTCAAGCATTGTGCCTTTTGCAAAGTCAAGCTTTGTCCTGGCAAATTCTTCTGCTGTATATCCGAGTTTCCGGAACTTTTCGTGCACAGGACAGGGTTTTACAGGCAGGCAGCAGAAAGCCAGCGCCCTGAAGTCCCCTTCACTGCAAACGTGCTTGGGAGCATTATACCAGCCTATTGACTGCTGGTAAGAGGTAACGTTTTCTACCAGCTCCTCTATAAGCCCTGGATTCTCAAGGACTCCCCTGGCAACCGAGACCATATCGGCTCCCCTGGAAAACATGTCCTTTGCGGCCTCAAAGTCCGTGATCGAATTATTTCCGATCAGGAACAGCCTTGTAGCATCCCTGTAATTAAGGATTGCATCAAGATCGGCCCCAAAGCCTTCCATTACGGCGTCAACATGTATGATATCCGCACCCGACTTATCGATAAGCCTTGCAAGTTCGATATCATCGACAATGTTCGCCCTAACTTTTACGGAAAGTACGACTCCGGTTTCCTTTATGGCCCTGATCCAGGCCGAAAGCCGTGAAAGATCGTGGAGAAGGGCTTCTCCGATTCCGGCTTCGAGCATCTCAGGCTGCCTGCAGTGGGCGTTTAACTCAAGGATCGCTCCCTCTTCTTTGACAATTTTTGCAGCTTCGATAAGGGGTTCAAGTGTAGTACTTCTTACATTTACCGCAACGGCACTTCCGGACGTTACTGCCCGGATTTCCTTTTTTATTAGCTCCATAGGTTCATCGGAAATGAACTCTTTTCTACCCCGGGCTACGAGAGCTGAAGCAACAGCTATTGAAGCCTTATCCAGATTGAAGGCTCCAAGAACTACCAGCCCGGCATTGCTTGCATACTGGTTAGCAAAAGCACTATCGGCAATTCCTGCCATAGG
>CAZSVY010000279.1:0-12571 GCA_964610495.1 uncultured Methanosarcinales archaeon | reverse complement strand
GTCGTCAGGGATGGAGTTAATGAAGAAAAACTCGATCCTGAAACCCATCATGGTGTGCCGAAACTTGAAGCCTGAGAGGAAAACTATGAATACTTCAGAACATTATGGAAGATTTTCAGAAAACTTCCAAAGGGCTTTCGGAAAATTTTCGGAAATCTTCCGATCATACCCAGAACTTTTTCAAAAATTATTCAGATAGAATTCAGACCGCTTCAAATTGTTTCAGATTATTTCAGATTGTTTCAGGTTATTTCAGTACTCAGATTATATTCAAGCTTTATTCGGAACGTATGCGCCCATTGAAGCCTTTCCGGACCGTCTTTAGACATATAAAATTAGTAAACTGAGGAATATAAATGAATCTTAAACTTACAGGTTTTATTTGCTTGCTTTTACTGCTCTCCTCATTTGTTCAACCAGTCCTGGCTGAAGATACTCTTGAGGACGAAACCACTTCCGATAAGAGTTTGGGCCTTGATAAGGGCTTAACTATCGACCTGCTCAACCAGGATCCTGATCCGGTAAAACCTGGGGATATTCTTGAAGTCAGGCTTTCGATCCAGAATACGGGATACAAGGACCTGGAGAACTGTGTGCTGGAAATCAAGCCCGAGTATCCTTTCAGGACTCTCGCCGGCGAGAAACCTGTACAGAACATAGGCACTCTGGGAAAACGTTCTGAAGACGACCGAATACGGGTAGTGAAATTCAAACTTGGAATTGAAAACAGCGTCAATGCAGGCAAATACCCTCTGAAGGTGTACCTTTATACAAATGGGAACAACAAGCTCTCTCTCACTAAGGAACTAAATATAGATATTGACAGCGAGTCAAATGCCGAAATCGAATATATCAGTGTTGAGAAAATGGTGCCAGGGGAGAAAACCAATCTGGTTTTCGGTATAAAAAATGTGGGAAATTCTCCCCTGAAAAACGCAATGTTTTCCTGGGAATGTGCTAATGATGTGATCCTGCCTGTGGGTTCCAGCAATGTCAAGCACATTAACCTGATCGACCTCGGAAACACTGCCAATGTCAGTTTCGAAGTCCTGACGAACGTCAATACAAAACCAGGCCTGTATAAGCTGGACATGGTGCTCACGTATGATGACATTGAAGAACTCAAAACTATCACGGAAGCGGGCACTGTAGAAAACCAGAAACGAAAAGAAATTAAAAGCAAGGCCGGAATCTACATCGGAGGTACCACGGAATTCGATATCGCATTCATGGAAAAAAGCCCGACAGGGGCTTACACCTTTTCGATTTCGAACATTGGAAACAATGGCGCAAATTCGGTCAAAGTTTCTGTGCCCTTACAGGCAAACTGGACTATCACGGACGGAGGTAATTCCGTAATTCTCGGGAACCTGCAAAAGGGGGACTATACAATTGCCGATTTCAACCTGAAGCCGGCAGAGATCGGGAAAGACCTGCCTATAAAATTTGAAATTAGCTATACCTCAAATGACGGGATCAGGCAGGTCGAGCAAAAGGAACTATCCCTTTATTCCTCGCCTTTTACCCCATCAGCCGAGCCTGGTATGTCGCAAGAGAGCGATTCGAGCTCACTGAAATACAAAGCCGGATTCGCCATGCTTGCCTGTGTAGCGTGCGCGGTGGTTTATAAAAAGCGTCAACAGAAGATAAAAGTAAAGAGCACACAGGAAAAAGAACTTAACGAAATGGATTCCGAGGACCCGGACAGGTAAATCGAAAGAACGCGGAAAATGGAGTCTGTGTTCCATGAAACCGGGAAAAATTTTAAAAATTGCCCTGAGTATGGTCAAAGCCAACAAGCTGAGGAGCTGGCTGACAATTATAGGGGTGATAATAGGTATTGCCTCGGTAATGGCGATTGTCACTACAGGAGAGTACTTCGAAAAAGAGGTAACTGAAACTCTGGAAGGCTTCGGGGGCGATACCATCACAATCGTAGCCTCAATTCCCTTCCAGATAACCGACGAAGAGTACATAGTAGAGGACTCGGAAGATCTGGAAGAAAGTTCAGAGGATTCGGGAGAAAGTTCGGAGCTGATTGTAGAAACCGAAGAGAGCGAAGAGGAAGCTGAGACCGATCCATCCTATTCTGTAGAGTTTGAACCCATAGAAGAAGCCGAACTCACAAAGATGGATATATTTACTCTGCGCAGTATTCCGGCTATTGAATATATTAATATCAATGTTGAACAGGGTGCAGAGCTGGAGTTTGGGGGTGAGAGTACCCAGGTCTGGATCAAAGGCGTGGATCCGGGCGTCTGGCCTGAGATTGCCAGAAAAGATCTGGAGCAGGGCCGGATGCTGAAAGCCGGGGATAGGAATGTCGTAGTCCTTTCAAACGAGCTTGCAAAAGAGACTTTTGAGAAGGAAATCAGGCTCAACCAGATGATTCTGTTGAACGACAGGTCATACAGGGTAGTCGGGATTCTGGCAAAGAACAGCGGGCTTCTGGGAGGCCTTAACGGACTTTTCGGGAGCAGCATATATATGCCTTACCAGGACGTATATTCCCTTTCCAGTGACGATGACCTTCCTGAGATAGAAAGGGACGTCTACAGTGCGATAGAAGTAAAACTTTACAAAGGAGCTGATTACGATTCTGCTCTGCAGGAAATCGAGAGTAAACTGAGGCTCTCAAGAAGAGTTAACGAAGATACCCAGGACTTCTATATTAATTCCGACAAAGAGGCGATAGAAAACGCCAGAAAACTGATTAACGGCCTTACCGCTTTCCTGGCGTTCATTGCAGGAATTTCTCTCCTTGTAGGTTCTACAGGGATTGCAAACACAATGTTTACATCTGTGCTCGAAAAGACTAAAGAGATCGGGATCATGAAAGCCATAGGGGCAAAAAACAGGGATATAATGCTGATCTTTCTTTGCAATTCCGCAATGATCAGCCTTGTAGGCGGAATCATAGGCATCCTCCTTGGCACAGCAGCAGTCCAGGCAGTGCTTTTATTCCTCTCAATTAAAATGAACGCTCCTTTCGAATTTGCCCTCAGCCTTAAAGCTACCTTTATTGCAACCTTTGTTTCCGTAATCGTAGGTTTGATTGCAGGTCTCGTGCCTGCAAAGAATGCCTCGGAACTGAAACCTGTGGACGCATTGAGGTATGAATAAAACGCTAAAAAAGGCTTTTTCAGGAGTTAAACAGGTGAATGAAATAGCATATAAAAATAGCATATGAAAATAGCATATATGAAATGTACCGGTAGTACCCTGGTAACTTTACCGGTACTGTTTACCCTTTTCTCTGCATCTTCATGGGCTTCTGGCCGGATAACATCCTGATAATTGTACTGTACTGTCCTGTTAAAGATGGAATGGAACGATTTTAAATAATTTCTTTGCCCTAAAGTACTGAAATGAAAAATCGTATTCAAAACCCCGATGCCGGAAGAATAGATCTCAGAGTAAACAAAGTAACCGGAGCAAGAGATCCCGAACCTGTTATCGGAAAGCTTTATGACTGTCTTTTTGCCTCGTATGGCCCCCAGGGCTGGTGGCCTTTAACCGAACTTCGAAAATCGGGCGGGGTAACCCCCTCAAAAACCGGCTCTGTCCTGGGATACCATCCCGCCGACCACACCTATCCGCAAACCAGGAACCAGCAGTTTGAGATTATCTGCGGAGCTCTGCTCACCCAGAATACGAGCTGGATACAGGTTGAAAAGGCTCTCCTCAACCTTAAGCAAATACATTCCCTTTCCTCTGAAGCGATTCTCTCCCTTGAGCCGGAAATCCTGAAAGAAGCTATCAGGCCGGCAGGTTATTACAACCAGAAAGCGATGCGCCTGAAAACCCTTGCCGGCTGGTTTTCGGAGCTTGGGAACCGGGTTCCTGCGCGGGAAGAACTCCTTTCGTTAAAAGGCGTGGGCCCTGAAACCGCAGATTCGATCCTGCTGTACGCCTTCAAACAGCTTTCCTTTGTTGTTGACGCCTATACAAAAAGAATAGTAACAAACCTCAGCCTTGTTGATGAGAAGGCAAATTATAATGAGATCAAAGTCCTGTTTGAAGAAAATTTGCCTGAAGACCTGGCTGTGTACCAGGAGTATCATGCCCTGCTTGTGGAGCACGCCAAAAGATATTATAAGAAAAAAAGCAGCTATGTAAAATGCCCGCTTCTGGACATTATTCAGGATTAAAAAGGTTTTGGGGAAAAAGAATTTAGCTACCTGCGAAACTTCGAGCGAATTTATCGCTGTATGGAAATTTTCGCTGTATTTCGCCGTATATATTTCTTTATCCGATTTGAACACCTGGGTCGGCGTGCAAATACTTAACTAAGTGGCTAAATATCCGGTTAAACCCTTAGATACTCAGTCCGATTCATTATTTCTCAGTTAGTCCCTTATGTCGTCGTGCGGTGGTCTGTGATTTCTATTTCTTTCTGCTCGAAAGGCAGCAAGCTTCTTATAAAAGCTTTATTTCGTACCAGTCCGAGAGTTCTGCATCAAGAACCCCTTCATGGACCATCTTCTCAATCTCGTTTTCAACCTGTCCGTAAGTGAACTTATAGTCATATGAGATTGCGGAGATGACATCCGGACTATGGCAGAATCTGTTCGGGAACGCCTCATTGAATATTGCTACGTTCTTGAAAATCAAATTCCTGAGTTTTTCCATTTTTTTATCACCTCTTTTAATTGTATTTAGTTTCGTCATCTTAGTTTCGATTGCTCTTCTCCTCGACATATTATATTTGTGTCCCAGATATATATAGATTTTCCTAATATTCTATATAGGCAGGGTATTTCCGGATGCCAGGATGTTAATATATATTTAACGCTGTCAGGCTGCGATTTCAGAACAGAGATATTTCATAACTGAGTAATTTCAAAATAGGATTATTTCAGAATTGGGTTGTTTCAGCACTGAGTATCTGAGGGATGATAGAAATCAGGATAAAAAATAAAATCAAGATAAAAAACAGAATCAGGACAAAAAAATCAAGACAAAAATAAAAACTGGGATAAAGTGAGAAATCAAGATGATATACTATAAAAAATAATATAAACCAGAGATATATGTATGGGATGATAAAGGGGACAGACAGGAGCTACAGTCTTAATTTATCTGATTAATAGCCAGGATAATATCTGGCTTCGAAATTCAAGGTTTTAGAAATCCAGGCATCTCTGACTTTTAAGCCTTATCTCCGGAATTTGTGCGGGTTTAAAAGGGTACAGCCTGAAGAGAAAACGAAGGAGAATAGAAGTGGAAAGATTTGTTTCTCAGAGCCCTGATCCTGCACTGAGGATCGGAAGGGATGGAAGGGTTATCTATTCGAATAGGGCAGGTGAGCTCTTCCTTCACGAGTGGAGCATAACGGTAGGAGAAAAAGTGCCCTTATCCATTGGAAACTTCGTGAAGAGAGTGATTTCCCTAAGTAATCCCGAAAAAACGGAAATCAAGGTCGGAAAAAAGATTTATCTTATCTCGTTTCACCCTCTCGAGCGAGAGGAACAGGTAAATGTTTACGGGTTTGACATAACCAATCATAAAAAACTGGAAGAAAAGCTTCGGATTAAAGAGCGACAGAACGATGCCCTCCATAAAATGGGGAGGATGGCTCTCAGGTGCGAAAACTTGCAGGCTTTCATGGACGAAAGTACAAAGCTGGTTGCAAGGACTCTTGATATTGAATATAGTAAAATTCTGGAACGTCTACCTGACGGAAACTTCCTGCTCAGGGCAGGAACAGGCTGGAAGCCAGGCCTTGTAGGAAAAGATGTTGTCAACGGGAGTAAAGGATACCAGGCAGGGTACACCTTATTTTCAAAGGTCCCGGTAATCGTAAGGGATTTCAAAAAGGAAGAACGTTTTAGTGCTCCAACTCTCCTGAAAGAGCATGATGTAGCCAGTGGAATAAGTGTTGTTATAGGGAAAATGGAAAAACCCTTTGGCATTTTGAGCGCACACTCAAAAAAACCGAGAAGATTTACTGCAGAGGATACCTATTTCCTTAACTCGGTAGCTTTTCTCATCTCAGAAGTAATCGAACGCAGGCGTGCTGAAGAAGAACTGCGCCAGTACAAGGAGCAGCTTGAGGAACTGGTTAAACAGAGGACTTCGGAACTTATAAGAATGAATGAGAGGCTTACCGAGGAGATCACAGGACGTAAGCAGCTGGAAAAAACCCTTCAGAATAATGTATATTTTCTGGAGACCTTCCTTGATGCCATACCTTCCCCGGTCTTTTACAGAAATCTCGAAGGAATCTACCAGGGCTGCAACAAAATATTTGCCAGACATATACTTGGCCTTCCCAAGGAAAAAATAATAGGACACTCCCTATTTGAGTTCAGGGAGCAGTTTTCAAACAAAACTATCGAAATCTCTACTTTTTATGACAGGATCCTCCTTGAGGAAGGCAAAAGCATACCTCATGAATTGAAGATAAAATGTGCCATCGATGGAAAAGAAAGAGATTTCCTTGCCCACAAGGCTACTTACAGCAGTATATCCGGAGAGATAATCGGGATCGTAGGTGTAATGCTAGATATTACCGAACGTAAAAAAGCCGAGCAGGCCCTTCTGAAAACCGAGGAAATCCGGAAAAAGGAGATTCACCACAGAATCAAGAACAATCTGCAGGTTATCTCATCCCTCCTGAGCCTCCAGGCCGAGTATTTCAGCGACAGGAAGGTAAGGGAATCCTTCCAGGACAGCCAGAACCGGGTTATATCAATGTCTCTAATTCACGAAGAGCTTTATAAAACCGGAGAAACCGGGGATTTTGAGACCTTTGATTTTAAGGCGTACCTCCAGAAACTTGCAAACGAACTTTTCAGGTCATATGTGGTAGGCAATCAGGATATTCACTTAAAACTGGATCTCGAAAGCATTTTTCTCGGAATGGACACCGGAATCCCATTGGGAGACACCGGAATCCCATTGGGAATCATTATTAACGAACTTGTATCCAACTCTTTAAAACATGCCTTTCCCACAGGAAAAGGAGGAGAAATCCGGATCAGGCTCCACAGGATAGGCAGCGGCAAAATCAGGAGTGAAAACAGAGGCAAGGGAAGGCGTGCAACCTCTGAATTTTTACTGATTGTCTCGGATAACGGAGTAGGGCTTTCAGAAAAAATTGATTTCAGGCATACTTCTTCTCTCGGGCTTCAACTTGTAAATATACTTGTGGAACAGATCGAAGGCAGCATTGAGCTTTCAAGAGGAGCAGGGACCGAGTTCAGGATAAAATTCAGGGAAAATGCCTGCGGGGTATAAAAACAGATGAAAGAGATATGAGATTCCTTGGCAGCAACGTTCCTGAACATACACGCTGGTTTATGGAAATCTTAAAACCTCAGGGATTAAAGTAATAGAAGTTTTAACAAACCAGAATGCAAAAACCAGGACTACAATATAAGTAATTTCTTCGGCTAACTTACTCGTAAAGTTATGATTAAATTCATCATACATGGTCCTTTTTATAACACAGTGCACCCGGTTTTCGGACTCCGTTTACACTCTTCCAGCAGCTTACTATATTTTATAATTATACAGTTTTTAAATTGTTTTATGTTGAGCTATTAAACTATATTATCTTATTATCTTTATTGCCTCAGCCAGATCTTCGGCAATCATTTCCCTTTTTGATTTTTCAATGAGGTAATTCTGCCCGGTCTGCACATATGAAGGAAAAACCCGCCTGTCCTGATAATAAAATTGATTTTTCCGGATTTTGTATGTCGAGCCGGCAGGTATCGTATTTTTGCCAGTCTGACTTTTGCTGAGATAGTTGAAGGCCTTTATCGCAACGTCCCCCATTAACACATAAACTTCAATATTGGGAAACAGAGCAAGTTCTTTTTCGAGGATCGCGGAACAGTTTTTGATTGTTGCAGCCGAAACTCCATACTGAGTCTTTGGGCATTTAATTGCAGTCGTGAGATAGAAACCGAGGTCAAGAATCTCCTGCATGCTATTTACCGGCATACCTGCATCATGGAACGCATGTATTGTCGTTTGCAGGTAAAACGGCGCTCCGGGCGCATAAAAATAGTTCTTCGGGTTTTCAGGCGGGGCTTCGGAAATCATAATCGCTTTAACTTTTCCGGGGTCGAGATCTACAGCAGGTACAAGATATCCATTCTTACTGATGTCGGAACAGGGAAGTTCATTGCATCCGATACAATTAGCAGGCTTCATTTCAGAATTCACCTCGATTTGCCCCGTAGTGAGAAATGATAATGTGGACAGTATAGTATTGACAGGGCCGCAGGAATATTGGAATTTAATATGTTTCTGCAGATATGTTAAATTTAGGGCGTTTGCATACCGGATTTTTGCATACCGGACTCGACTCTGAGAGGATTTTATAAAGTCGTTGCAGGAATTTAAAAAGGTCCCGGTTTTAATACCAGCTTTCCTAAATCCGGCCCCAGACAACCTGTAAATTCGGGGCTTTAAGAGTTCAGAATAAATCGACAGCATCTGCCAGGTGAAACCGAAGGGTAAAATAAGAGCCTGAAAATATATAATTAGAAGTTAAAACCAGAGAATAATATAATTAGAAGTTAAAATCAGAGAAGAGTTATTAAGAGTGTATTTAAAAATCGATTTGCTAATAACCTTTTAGATTTTAGAACCTTTTAGATTTTTAAAGTGATCCATAAGGCCTGGTCCAATTTTAATGTAATTTAGTTCTGTACTCAGTTAAGTTACTACTTATTTAAGTCATTACTCAGTTAAGTTACCTTAGTCAAGTTACTACTTATTTAAGTCACATATCTTCTTTGTACGTCTTCTTTATACACCGGGACTGACCCTATGGACCAATTGTAACTATGTAAGTAATGGTATAATAAAACTACGAAAGAAATCTATTTTTCAGCAGTACTGCGAAAAAGGTGCAAGCTAATTCTGAGGTTTGAGTTCAGGTTGCGGACAGGTTACGGGAAGGGCAGGCAGGCTATTGAAAAAGGTGTACAGACAAACCTGGCAAAGCCCTTAATTGCTCTTATAAACGGCAGACCTGCCTGAGAAAAGTGAAACAATTGCCTGACTCGGGCTGCCAGCCAGGTTATTCAGGCGTTAACACATTCCCAGGGCCGTAAAGAGCTTCTTTAAATCGGCTTTTGACGTCTCAACAAAAACTCCTCTCGTTCCCGAGATCATCACGGTCCAATCCCCACCGCTGTACATCCAGTTATGCTGGGGTACCCAGTTCATCTTATAAAGCTGCGTGTAAGCACTGGCCAGAGCATCGAACATCATGTTCACGGTTCCGCAGAATTTGGCGGTCATCTCGGCCATCTCTTTTGGCATTGCGTCCCTGGACTTATACTCAACAAGCTTTCCCTCGGGACTGAAAATCCCGGCTGCCATTACCCCATCAAATTTCAGAAGCTCATCCAATGATAGATTACACTCTTTTCCGTTCATATATTTCCCCCAGCTAAACTCCGGTATATACCGGTGAAGTGTTCGCTAAATTTAAGGATTTTCCGGGCTTCCGGCTTGATTCTTCGAATTGCCCTTTACAAATCAACAGGCTTTTCCCAGTGCCTGTGATGAAATCAATTCAGCTAAATTATGGTTCCTTCGAGCTTGATTTTTGCATAAAGGAATGAAAAGGGATTGGTACGATATTATATAAAAATATCAAATTAAAAAAAGAAAATTGAAAACTTAAAGACCAAACTCAGTTCTCTTTTTCTTCTCCATTTTTACCGTGTTACTATTCTTGATTCTCTACGTGCAGGCTCTGGATATCGAAGTAAAAAAAGCTTTTATACTCCTCATGTACAGTGAGACCTCATGAAATGTGGCCTCTAAACAAAAAGGTTCCAGAAAATTTATCGCCGGAAAAGGCATATCTGGAGAAAACAGGCTTCAAGAAGGTTCAGGTTCCGCAAAAAGGAGAATCTGGCTCCTTCTGGGAAAACAGAGGCGACATTAAACGAAAAATAAGCTTCGTACTCGACAACATTACCTGTGCTCTTATATAAAAGAAAGCTAAATTTTTCTTCACGTAAGGATGCAGGAAAAGCTCGCAGCTTTCTGCCGCCTTAACTATCTGGCTGGTGTTTTATGGAAAATACGAAATGCGAAGCATCTTCAACCGATGAAAAAATAAATTACCTTGAAAAAATCCAGGTAATCAAAAATTATTACCTTGTCCTGGGAGGGGGAAAAATCGGCACTGATTTCCTTCAATATGCCCGAAAAAATAAGTTTCCCTTTGTGCTTGTTATCGACAGGGACGAAAATGCGCCTGCTTCAAAGGAGGCAGACATAATCAAAACTGAAGACGAGCTGGTAAATCTCCTGAAAAATAAGGCTTCAGTGCCACTTCCAGAAGAAGCACTCAAATCCCCCGGAGCAGCAGGAGAAAAAGAAAGAGAAAATACCCAGCCCCACGTCTACTTTTATGAAATGGGTCTGGATAGCATTCCTTTTCTTCTAGGCCTTGGCATCCCTGAATACATTATCCCTGCCGTACCCTGCCACGCGGTTGCATATATGCTTTCCGACTTTCTAGAATTTTCTCTTGAATCTGGGAAAAACGAAAAGCCGGAGGAAATCCGGAATGAAACTCAGAAGGAAACCCGTCCTGTAGCTGAGCTTTTTATCAGGCCTGAAGACGAAAGGCTTATGGCTTTTTTCGAAAAGCTTACAGCTTCGTTTCCTGAGGATGTAATTGCAGGGCGTTACCCTGAACATGGCATGCTGTTTTTCTCTTACGCCAGGGAAGGAGAGACCTGCCCTGACGGCTGCCCTGGCCCAAGAGACCGCTGCCCTACCTTTGGGCGGAAAAAACCTGAAACTATTACGGAATATGCAGGAAAACTTCTTCGAAACCTCCCAGGCTGGGTCTTTGAGAGCCACCAGATGAAGCCGGGTATAGGAGGACTTAAAGGAAGGGAATTCAAGCAGAACCTGCTGGAGATCCTTGAATTTTTAAAAGTGCTTGAAGAAAAAAGGAGCTATGAGAGGTTTGAAAGCGTTGAAGACAGGACTTTTTTCATCGCTACTACCTGCACATGCCACGGAGTATTGAACCTGTTCTATGTTACCTGATAAATCCATGAATTCATATAACAGAATTGGCAGTCAATAAAGTCATTTGCTGAGGAAAAATGGCAGTTGCCATGTAATGGGGGCGCTAGAAAGGTAACTAAAGCCGGTTTATCTTTTTATTATTTGTCTTTAGCCTCTTAAATATTATTTAGACCTTTGTATATAAAAACAATTATTTTTCACACACTGAATCAAAATTTTTATATTGTTTCAAACCCTCTTTTTTGTACAGTAATCGGAATTCGTGCAGAACTATCTGACCGAACCTGTCCCAAAATCAATTTTTGTTTTTGGTCGTCAAGAATTTTTCAGGATTGTTTTAGTGATCATGAGCTTGATTGATTATTCGAAATACAAAGCTCAAGAAACAAATTTTGAGTTTTGGATGAACTCTTAGTTAACTGTGAAAAAGTTACAGGCACGGACTTAAAGCCCATGTAACAGTTCACTATAATTTGGATTGTTCGTCAACGTTACAAACACAAATTATAAACCAGGTGGGTCAGTCGATATTAAAATTCTTTGAATTATATAATAACGGAGGAAGATAAGTGAAAAATCGAAAACTAATGCTATCTTTTCTTATGTGGTTTTATATATTAATAAACGTTCCTACTGTTTTTTGTATGACCCCTGCCTCAATGGTCTACGTTGCGGGAGATGGTAGTGGCGATTTTAACTGTAATGGAACAAATGATCAAATCCCGATTAACCAGGCACTTCAGTTCGTGGCTGAAAACTCCAATTGTACAACTGTTCATCTTAAAGGGCCATTCACATACGTTATTAATGATACGCTTTTGATCGGTAACAATACCACTCTTGAAGGAGACTCCACTGCTGTGATCAAATTGGCTGATCATGCGGGCTGGCCCAAAGAAAAATCTCTAATTAGACAAATGGACAGCGTTGGAAACCATAATATTACTATCAAGGGCTTTGCAATTAATGGAAACCGAGAAGGAAACGAGAACGTTACTAGCGGAGTTACTAGCGGAAAAGGTTACTACAACCTTATCAGCCTGAGCAATTGTCAAAATATCGATATATATGATATGTACCTGACTAATAACCTCGGAGACGGTCTAAAAACTAACAATGGTAGTTCTAATATAAAATTCCATGACAATGAGGCATACTTACTGGGACACGACGTTTTATCTACCATCAAATGTTCAGATGTGGAGGCCTACAATAACAGGATAACCTGCAGGACAAACAGTGGACTAAGAGTTTATAACACAAACCACGTGAGTTTCTACAACAATAATATCACATCCAAAGGCTCCGGAGGTTCAGGAATCGAAATTCAGAAGGAAGGGACAGTTTATAAAATGGATGATATTGAGGTGTATAATAACACTATATACAGGACTGTACTTTCTGGAATCTGGATTTTCGGGTCAGGAAATTATTCCAATTCCTCGGCAAATGTTCATGTCCACCATAATCATATCTATGATACCGGAACCGACTCCAGCCGTAAAGAAATAGGAGGAATTGTGTCCGATGGATTCAACGTTACCATTGA
>CAZSVY010000278.1:0-3725 GCA_964610495.1 uncultured Methanosarcinales archaeon | reverse complement strand
TGCAATGGTGAATTCCATGAAATTTTACCTCAGGGGAGAAATCGATGTGACTTACGCTGTTTTACAAATATCTGAAGCAGGAATTTCTGCTTTACAGGCACCGCAATTGTTAGCGTTTTTATTAGCGTTTTTATTAATATTTTTATTAGCATTTTAGTATTTTCTGACAACAGCATGTTTTTTGTAGATTTTTTATGTTTCTGCTTCTTTAAGTGGCAAATTTTAATAATTCCATATCTTTTTAACATATCTTTTAATCATAACGAAATATTTACAGCTAAGAATACCTTTACAATACAGGAAAATAGTTTCACAATATAAAAAAATACCTTTATAACAAAGGAAGTCTCTAAACGAGAAGTTTCTAACAGCTCTGTTTTTAATAAGAGGTTAGGTGTAAAGCCCGGGCCTGCTAAAAAGTACGGCTTCTTTCCGTTTTATCCTGATCGGGCTGCGCTGATCTTGAAGCCGAAGGACTTAAAGTTCTGCCCCGACAATTGTCCTGGTAGTTTTTACGGTTTCGCTTTCCCTTATTCTATCTACCACGTCGTTAAGGGCATTCAGGTCTTCAACATCTATGATTATTACAAAATCATATTCCCCAAAGACATGGTAAACGTCCTTAATCCCTTCGATATTCTTCAATTCCCTGTATGCTGCCTTTTCATAACCTGGCAGCACGTTTATCATTGTGACTCCTATTACCATGGATACCTATTATCAGGTAACGGTTGCAAGTTATTTATCTTTTTTCCGGGAATCCAAAAAACTGGTCGAACTGGTTGAGTTTCCTAACTCTTTAACTTTTTTTCATATAGTTGAGGAATTTTCAGAGCTAAGAATTTTTGCACAGTTTCCCTTTTCTGAGGTTGGGGATTATTTTAATAATATCAGTGTATAATACAGGCGCATGCCCTCAGAGTCGCACAGGGACGAAGATCTCTTCGAATCCCAGTATATTGATAAATACCTGAGCGAGTACGCGAGTGTTTCGTCAATAGTACGTGAGGCTCTGCCTTTTGAACTTCTTGCTACTGTGGGGGGAGTGGTTGCAGGGATAATCTTTTCGGGAATGACAGCCGAACTTGAGATGATTCCGGGACTGCTTGTGATTTATCCCGGTGTGCTCGGGCTCAGGGGAAATATTTCGTCTACCCTCGGCTCAAGGCTTGGCAGTGCAATTCACCTTGGGCTAATTACGGATCTCGACAGGCATAATCCCGAACTCATGAATAACATTTCCGGCTCCCTGATCCTGAGTGTTATTGTCGCTATAATACTCGGATTTCTCGGGCATTTCGTAACCCTCGCTCTGGGCTTCGAAAGTGCCGGTGCCTTTACGCTTATCCTTATCTGCGTAATCTCAGCGTTTACGTCCGGGGTAATTCTCTCTTTTGTTGCAGCTCTGCTGGCTATAGGAATGTTCAGATTCGGTTTTGATCCTGATAATGTTGTCACGCCCTCGATCGCAACCCTCGGGGATATCGTTTCCATGCTCATGCTTTTCTTCTCGGCAAAAATGGTGGTGATGTTCTGAGGAAAACAGGGCATCAGACCCCTTATTATACAGTCAACGGTATCATTCAGCGCGGGCTTCCGGTACTTATCATCACATGTATAATGGGAATTCTTGTAGGGCAGATCCTGAACTCAAGAGAAGAAAGCCTTATATCCATGCCCGCGATACTGATTCTTATTCCTTCCCTTATCAAGATCGGAGGAGATACCGGCAGTATGCTTGGAGCCAGGCTCTCGTCGGCTTTCCATATGGGGCTCGGGGATAACCTCAGGAGTAACCCGGTAGTTCATAACAGCGTTATTGCGGCTTCAATTGTGGGGTTTGTTTCGTCAATTTCCGTCAGCATACTGGTCTTTCTGGCAAGCAATTTCCTGGGATTCGGGATGCCTTTTTTCACCCTTCTGGAAATTAGCCTCATAGCCGTTGTCATAGAACTTTCTGTTGTATATTCTGCAACGGTTGCCATTGCTTTTGCTTCCCACCGGTTCGGGATCGACCCGGATGATACTGTCATCCCTTTTATAGCAAGCCTTGGAGATCTGGTAGGGGTTACAGGAATTCTCATAGCCCTGCACCTGTTGAATATTCTATAAACAGTATTATAATTAAAAGCCAGTTGTACTATTATTTAATTTTATTATATTCCTTCCAGGCTCTTAAGCGCCTGAATAATTCAAAAATTAATAATTACTATGAAGTATATACTCATACACACCAGCATAAGGTAGAGTTGATATAGAGACCATGTTCCCTAAAGAATTCAGATACAGTCCAAAGAACCTTAAGGATCTTTTGACTGAGATGAAGGACACTTCCGAACTCATGGTAGACCTTGCGTACTCTGCAATGATCTATGATGATGAGGACGTTGCAGAAGAGGTACTCAATCTTGAAGATAAGATGGATACCCTCGACTACCACATTAAGATGGCCGCGATGTTAAGCACACGCAGGGTTGACGAGGCCGAAGGACTCCTCGGAGTTTTACAGGTTGCTGCGTGTTCGGAAAATATTGCAAATGCCGCAGGTGATATTGCCAAAATAGTTCTCATGAATATGGGCATTCCGATGGAGCTGAAAGTTGCTCTAAGGGAAGCAGAGGAAACCGTAGTCAGGGCAACAATCGCTGCAGAATCTTTAATGGCAGGACGTACTCTTGGTGACCTCGAACTTGATCTCGAGACAGGCATGTGGGTCATTGCTATCCGGAGAAATGAAGACTGGATTTATGACCCTGACAAAGAGACCCGCCTCCGCCAGGGAGATGTTTTGATTGCCAGAGGGCATGACGAAGGAGTCCACCTTTTCTTCGAGATGGCCACGACAAGAAAATTCATTCCAAGGGAAATCGAGCACAATAAGCTTTTAAAAGACCTTGAACATGCCGTGGATATTATCGTAGATATGAAGAATATGTCCGAATTGTCGGTAGGGCTTGCGTACTCGGCTATTCTCTTTGACAACGAAGATATCGCATATGAGGTCAGTGCCCTCGAATCCGAAATGGATTCGATGAAGTACGAACTTCAGCACTGGGTGCTTGAAACCGCAAAGCATGTTGAAGATGTAAACCTGCTCAGGGGAATTCTGCACCTTGCAAGTGCCTCTGAAGGTATTTCCGATGCAGCCTACGGAATTGCGGATACCGTGCTCAGGGATATAGAACTTCACCCTATTATCACCCTTGCAGTCAGGAATTCCGAAGAGGTTATCACCAGGCTCCAGGTCGAGAAATGCTCTCCTATAGTCGGAAAGACTTTCTTTGAATTGAAGCTTGAGACCGAAACCGGGCTGCATGTAATGGCAATCAAGAGAGCTGACCGCTGGGTCTATGCTCCAAAAGGCAATACGGTTGTCCAGGCAGGAGATATGCTTATTGCCCGGGGCTCAAGGATCGGGGAAGGGGCGCTTATAGAAATGTGTGAGTGCAAACTGAACCAGTAATCCCCCATAGCTGACAACTTTCCGTAACAAACCCGTTCCGGCGGGTTGGTGCGGGCCTATTTACTGGAAGTATACTCCGGAATACTCCGGAATGACAGGTTCAGGTCAGCTTATAACTTTTTTGAAAGCTTGCAATATTCCTGACTTTTATATATCTGGCTACATATTACTATGTGGGAGTTTTGAGTATGGTAGTTGTTGGGCTTTCAAGAAACAAAGATACTCTGGAATCCGTAAGAGCGGCAGTGGAGCTTGCAGGAGG
>CAZSVY010000277.1:0-11523 GCA_964610495.1 uncultured Methanosarcinales archaeon | reverse complement strand
TGCGCTCGTATTTTTCAAAGCTGTCATGTTCGGCTCAAGGACTGAACTTTCAATGGCATCGACATTGGAACCCTCTGCGGAAACTCCCTGTTCTTTATTTTCTGTTAAAGGTTCTGAACCTGTTTTCAAATTTGAGTTAGTATTTAGATTATTGTTTGAGTTGCTATTCGAGTTACTGTTCGAATTGCTGTTTGAATTGCTATTTGAATCGCTATTTGAATTACTTTCAACAATTTCGGAATAAATCGCCTTACCATCAGGCAGTTCGAGGGTAACTATGCCTCCGGATTCCCAGGCAACACTGCTTGAAGCGGCCTTTCCGTCTACCTTAAAAGTAACCGGTTTTCCTACATCCTCAGCAGTACCAGGAATAAAGAGAGAGTAATTTCCTGACGAAGTATTTGCAAGATACTCCTTTTCATTAAGATAAACTGCAACGACAGTCCCGTCGGGAGCAGAAGTGCCGTTAATGAGAGCTATCCCTGTTACTGTCATCGGAAGCATCGGGGGAGAAGGAGGAACATCCGCTGCTGCCATACACCCCTGGGAAAAGGCCAGGAAAAATAATAGTAGTGCTAATGTTCCTGAAAGGCCATTTTTTAATCTTTTATTCATTGTAGACCTCCAATTATTAAGCGGACAACAAAAAGAAAAAAAACCATTCAGCCTGTTCAGGCTGAACAGTCAGTTGTTCTGAAATTACTGAGGCAGAGGGATCCAGTCAGACAGATCAAAGTCTGCCGGCCATGTGTTCGGATCATTCAGATCAAAACCTTCAGGCCATGTAGACTGATCGAATGGATCAAAGTTGTCCGGAAGAGTTCCGTTATCTGTGTCATCGTCCGTTTCCTGGCCTACATATGGGTTGTAAACGTTTTCGATGGACGCGTAGATACCTTCATTCTTAATGAAGATCCAGTATCCCTGTCCGGGAACCATGTAGCTGTCAGTCTGAAGTGCTGCAACTGGCAGAGAATCAGTGCCATTAACGTATTTGACTTCACCTGTCATGTTATTTGACGCGTCAGGGATTATGCCGCCCCAACCCTCACTGCCACCATAGGTGATGATGTTGGAGAACTTGTAGTCGCTTCCAAGCACACTATTGAAGCTATTGAGCGAAGCCAGGGTCAACTGCCAGGGAGCAGCATATGTGGAAGTGTGACCTATCATGTGCCATCCTGGAGTGAGAGTAAGAGAAGGAGGCACATCAGGGTTAGCGCTGTCAGAAGACATACCCTTAAGTTTGACACTGTTCAGGCGAGCTTCCTTGGTGTAAACCCAGTAACCCTTGCACGGTTCGATGGTGTCGGGGAATTTCCAGCATGAGCCGTCCCAGTAGATGACTGTGCTGCCATTGCCAAAGACCGATTCAGGACAGGCGTTTGATTCAACAAGTTTTCTCGGCACGGATTTAAGGTTCCAGCCTTCATCAAGCATGATGTCCATATCCTCATAAGTCTGGACCGGACCGCACATGGAGAAGGACTTCTCGTAGTTGCTAGCATTGTCACGAGCAATTACAGCCACCCAGTAGTCCTTACCGTAAATAAGGGGCTTTCCAGTGCAGTTAACAATGGTCAAATTCTTATCGGATGTAGACACTACTTTTTCCATATCCTCAATACAGTTTGGCTTAAATGTGCTGATCAAGACGTCGTAAGGCTTAGAGGCAAGATCTTTTTCGGTGCTTGCATTCCAGCTAACGTATAACCCTGGAGAATTGCTCAGACCATTCCAGTAAGTTTCACCCGGTGCATCTACAACATTCAGGTTTGCCACACAAGCCGGGGCAACACTATCAACTGAGAAAGATTTTAGATCAGTCTGGTAGCTTCTCCCGGTTGTACTGTCGGTAACAATTACTGTCCAGTTTTTGTTAAATCCATCTGCTACCTCAGCTTTTATAGAATAGATGTCTTTACCGACAACGAAGCAACTCCCATCGCACTCTTCTCCGGAGCAGCCCACGCAGCCATTTTCTCCTTCGTCACCGGTATACCCTCCGTCACAGTCGCAGTCGCTGTCGCAACTTGCCTTTATTTCTTTACCGTCAACGAGAAGTTTGTAGGTGAAAGGTAGCCCTGCTCCTCCCCCAACAGTGAAGTTGAATGTCGGGTTTTTGGAAACATACACTCCACTTGGAGAAACGGAAGAGACTGTAAGTCCGTTGAGGTCCACATAGAATTTCCGGACTTCACTTGTAACGCTGTTTCCGGCTCCATCCCAAACTGAAACCGACCAGTTGTGAGCACCATCATCAAGTTCGACTTCCTCGGTTACGGGAATTCCAGACTTCGCAGCTCCGGTAATATTTTCTCCGAAACTATCTCCGAAACCTCCGTAACGCTTAGCAACTTGTCCATCTATGTACAATGTATATGTCAGGTCAAGATTACTATATTGAGCAGCTAAAGCATCTTCACAGGTGAAGTTGAATTCAGTGGCATCATTTATTACCTCTTTGGAGCAATCCAGAGGGATAATAAGTTTTATACTGGGGCATTGAGTATCCACATACAGAGCACGAGAGTCGGTTGTGTGTACGTTTCCGGAACTGTCTCTGGTTTTAACTTCCCATGTGTGATAACCGTCAGCCAGCTCAAACTCAAGGTTTTTATATGCACCAGAGGTTAAAACCCCATTATTCTTTGTGATACCATCGAGATAGAAAGTGTAGGTAACTTGACCTCCAGCTTGACCGTATCCAGCATAATCATATGCACTGAAATTGAACTTGACACACTTTTCTTTGGCAAATTCAGAATCAGGGCTAACTATGTCTATGTACGGATCAACTCCAAGCCCATCATCTAGAAAATCAAATCCACCAGGATATGATTCGTCACTCAGCGGGTTTCCATCAGAGTCAAGTGGAGTTATATCTACACCCAAACCACCAGTTATATCCTCTGGAATCTCAAAGTCATAACCAAAGGAGTTACCACCTAATTCATTATCACCTAGTGGTGTCATCAGGTCATCAGTCGGTAAGCTAGCGCCTACTAAATTTGCATTACTAGCGCCTACAAAATTTGGATCGTTAGTAACAGATATAGTTGCGTTAGCGACAGATTTATTGAAATCGGCGGTGATGCTTAAAACATCTCCCGGTCTACCGGTTCCGTTGTAATCGATTATAACGCTCATGTTACCAGCGGTCACATTGGCTGGTGAAAAAGGACCGCTTGGTTCTGCAGCAAGTGCATTTCCTACCCCAGAGAGAAGGAATATCATGAGCAACACACTAAATTGTATTGATCTTTGTTTCATGTTCTGCACCTTATCCTCAAATATCCAATTTTATTCCAGTTTAAACATTGAATATTATCTGTTATTAAATAAAATTATTAAGTTGAAAGATATAGCAGACTTTAGCTATTAAAATGTCTTCGCCAAACAGTATATTAATATTGAGTTAGTGGGAGACTCAACTACTAAATAAATAAAGACTGTTTGACAATTGCAGATTATAGTTTACCCCTATTTTCTCAACCCAACCCCCTCTATATAATTAAACTGATAATGTTCCTATCTGTTCGGTTGACAAGAAACCCAACGCTTCTCCATAACTCGTTTTTAGTAGAAGTGGGGTAACATCTGATCCTGATGCGGCAAGTAGTAGCCTCATTGGCTAGCTTCATCGGTTCTTGCTGTTATCAGGGAAGTTGTTAATTGATCCCGTTTTCTCGCAGGCTGATTGATCAGCACTGAGCATGAGACATGTACCTGTTATCGCAAGGCGTAAATTTGGCATAAACTAAATTTCCACCGACTGCAAGCGTTTGACTCTAATTCAGGGTACAAATCTCCGTATATTATCTTATGATGATAATATAGCTAAGATTGCACAATAACTGATATAAATCTTTCTGACAGAATAGAATAATTAAATTTAGTCAATACTAAAAAAGAATTCAAGGTTTTTTGATAAAAATTATTCATATTGTAGGAGTTAGAAGGGCCTACATTTATATGAAATTTATAGGAAAAATTAAGAGGGTTTGAGACCTTAAAAGTATAGGAGCTAGAATATAAGGTTCTTCATGAAGAATGAAGGCACTACGCATCCGTAGAAAACTCGTATTTTAGGAAGTATAGAATCTAGCGAGTACAAATTTAGGGAGTATAAGGTTTTAGCGTACAGGGTATAGGGAGTAAAGAATTTGTAAATTATGGGTTTTAGAGAAAAATTATGGGTTTTAGAGAATATAGGGCTTTAGTATGATAGAAGTTTCTGTATTTTTAAAGTCTAAGGTAGAGAAACCGTACTATCCTTTTCAAAGTGGAAGCTCACAAACTTAAAGTGTTAAAAAGCATAATTTAAATAAAAACGATTTTTATGCGGAAGGAATGGGGGAGTTAAAATTCGATATACTTTTCAGGATTCTACCGATTTTCCGGTCCAGAGAGACTTTATCCAGGACATGCAGGATTTTATAAGGATTTCAAAGGAAGTAATACCTCTGGAAAAATCAGCTATCACGATAAAAAATAAGAACCGGGAAAAGCTAGCAATTTTCGAAAAAAGGATTCGAGAAATAGACATATTTGAGACGGATGTAAGGAACTGTATTGAAAACCGCACAGCCGGAGTAAATGCAACTGAGATTCTTGAGGTCAAAGAGAGGACTCTTGAGACCTTCTCAACCATGGCGCTGGCAAAGAAAAATGAAAAACTTACAGAGCTCGACAGGGAGAATAAACTGGACCTCATGGAAACGCAGCAGCTTTATACAAGGATACTCTCAACTCTTGGTCCTTTTTTTGAAGACAGTATTTATGGAGCTCAAAACACATACTATGCTTTCATCGAGGATAAAACACTGAGGGGAAAGCAGGTCGGTTTTGTTGACAACATGCAGTACGAATTCGAACTCCTTTTTACACAGGATACTCTAAAGGTAAAAGACCTGCAAAACCTGACTCTGCCGATCTGGTCAAAGAGCGGGATCCTATCCAGGGAGGAAAAAGTAAAGAGGCTCGATGTATCCGACTTCTATATCACGAATATCGAGTATGAGGGAAACAACCTGAGAACCGTGCTCGAAGACAGGGACGCGGAAAACAGGTTCATTATCTCGTCGGATGAGAAAGCCTTCCTGATTATGCACAGGGATTATGAGATTACACGAGACGAAGAGCTGGTTGCTGCCTTAAATCGGGACTCGGTCGATGCGTTCATAGTAAAGCTAAAGGAGTTCTTAACGGAGTCCGTGGGATCAGAGAGGCTCAGGCGTATTATGCTTGACGGGAAAAACGTAATCGAAGAAAATAGAGTTTTTGACTGCCTGAAGCTAATTGCTTCAATATACGGAAAACTTGTAACGGAATGCCTTGAGAAAGGATATACTGAAGGAGAAATTACCATCAAGATCGAAGAGCCCGGAGGGATAAGGACAGAGAAATACCTTGAGAAGTCGGAAATTTCCAGAGAACTCTCAACCATTGGAAGTGAAGGACAGGAACTTGCCGTGATCCTGAGGGTTACGGAGGCTTGATAGAAGGCAGGCAATAAGTGATAGTGAGAAGATAATAGACAGGCTGGTTTATGGAATAGGTTGTTTCAGAGTCGCTTATAGTGCTGGTAATCCGAAGCAGAAAGCCTTTCTTAAGAAGCAGGCCAGGAAAATACCTGCTGGTGACCACTATGCTTATCGTAGTCCTGACTCCTGGTTTCCCGCTAACTTCTTTTGCAGCACCTTTTGGCTTCAAAACCCCCTGTACAGGTCATTTTAATTCTTGAGGCCATAGTAGGACTTTACAGCCTTGCGGCTGAGATAATCAAGAGAATCTTCTATAAAAAAGTAAAATTTTGAGAGCTACCTGTACTGGCAGCTACACTGACAGGGGAAAATCCGGTTTACCCTGCAGTTACTCCGGTTTTCCTTCTTCGTAACCTGCCCCGTCCGGCAGGAAAGGAGTGAAAATGATTACCATAAACAGCAACAAAAAAGTGCCGTACATTCTGGTCGTTGCCTCAAACGTAGCATAGAACATGAAAATTACGAGCATGACCCAGACAATGAAACTGAGCTGAAGAGCAATTTTTAATCTGTATAAATTTTCCGTGCTTTCGCTCAACAAAATCCCCCTCAAGAAATCCTCTCCGAAAATCCCGAGTAAAAATGATTCTCGATTGGATAAATAAGTGTTTGTCTGAAAAAAGCTCTAGAGATCTAAAAAATATGGATGTAGAAAAGCTCTGTAAAGAGCCGACTGAGACCACGGCAAACCCTGAGCCCGATAATATTAAGGGCTGTGAATCTTGAACGTCCGGATAGACAGATGCATCCGAATTTTAATAAAATCAAAACTTAATTACAGAATATTCAACCGGATGTTAAAGGCACAATCAGGGCTAAAGGCCGGACCTTGGCGTGTACTTGACGTGTAACTCGTCAAGTCGCTCGTAGAGAGCTGGAGTGGCCGGCCTGGAGTCAGGGACCGGGTGCCCGGAGACTATACAAAGGAGGCGGAGCTTATAATAATGCTGCCAGCGGCCGAAAAATAAGATTTTATAGAATTGTGGCATCTTCCTCGCCCCCTGGCTATGCCACCCGTCTCCCCCTCAGGCCGCTTGTCAGCTCAGCCCTGGTGCCACATCGCACGTCCGGACCCCTAATTACGCCACGCTGTACCTTATTTTTCCATAGTTACGCCAAACCGAATTTTTTCGGTTCTATGTAAACGGGCAGACCTATCGTTTTAATATTTTTATAATTACCCGTTTGCATAAATCTGAATATAAATATAGTTTTATAATAATGTTTTTATATTATATTGGCGTTTACTTTTCTTAAGCGTACGTTTACTGGATGGGAGGCCAGTATCCATCTCATTCACGATTTTAACGAGCAAGCTTCTTTTACATCAAAATTGTCATTTTTCTGGGGGAACAAGCTGATGAAAGCTGGACTGATATTGCTAATGATAATCTCGACAATGCTGATTTCTGCAACCGCGGTCTATGCCCGTGAAGATGCTACACATAATGCCACAGCTGTCATGAAGGACGCGAAGGGCAATACCGTGGGGCTGGCCACCTTTACCGAGGACTGCAACGGCCTGGTTCGCATCAATGTCAACGTGAGAGGCCTGACACCGGGCCTGCACGGCATCCATATTCACGAGAAAGGGAACTGCACCGGGCCATCGTTCACTTCTGCTGGCGCACACTACAATCCTCTGGGCAAGGAGCACGGCCTCAATAACCCGAAAGGTCCTCACGCTGGTGATCTGCCCAACCTTGAAGTGTGCGAGAATGGCACAGGACATATGAATGTCACCACCGACCTTGTAACGCTGTCACCCGGGCCTACCACACTATTCACAGCCAACGGCACTGCGCTGGTTATTCATGCTGAACCTGACGACCAGATGACCAACCCTTCCGGCAACAGTGGCGCGCGGATTATCTGTGGGGTTATCGAGAAAAAATAAGTTTTTTATCTTCGCAGGAGTATGAACCTATGAACCTGGCCAGCAGCAGAGAAAAGACACGTACGGGACCATGAACCCGTGCTGTTCGTCTGCACGAAATCTAATGATGATTACCCTCCATTGTATACAGGCAAACCGATGAGAAAGTTGATGTAGTCGAGATCGGTGTATTTAGGAGGGCTTAGTTCATTCAACTCAAAAATTTTTAATATAATACTCCTATTATATTGAAGGAAATACTTTAATATAATTTGCAAAAGATAATTCAACCGCGTAAGTCCTGTTAATAATTGAAATTTCAATAAAATATTAAAATTCAATAAATCGGATCAATTTATCTCCTTCACTTACCCGTTTGAGAAAGTCTGCTCTGTCAGTATAAGGGACTCCGGAAATTATCGAATCCGCAGCTTTCCTGCCAAGTCCGGGAAGTTCCCTGATGAGGTTGGGAGAAGCGGTGTTGATAGGCAGAGGGTAAGGTATGCCCGTAATCGAGCGCATCCCGTGTCCTGTGACCGTTACGTCGGTAAATTTCCGCAAAGGCAGGGAAGCAGGAATCCCTATCAGCAGAGGGTATGAGCCAAGCTGCCTTCCGAAGGTAAGCCCTTTTTCATGTACTTCACACATTACGTCCCTGAGCACGGTACCTTCGGGTACAACACGCCGCAGCATTGGAAGGTCAATATTCTTCCTTACCCGTTCCTTGTAGTCCAGAAAAAGCTTCTTGTGCTTTCTTGCAGCTTCGTCTTTTCCGTATATTGGGGTTCCGGGAAAAGCCATAACCTGGCGGATATTGATCCTGCGCAGGAGCAAGCCCGAATCGAGTACATCCTTCAGGAAATCATAATTAAGCTGGAAAGTTTTCTTGGATTCGCCCATCAGCCCGTGAACGAAATTGATACCCGGAAGAATTTCGGGAAGCCCGTTTGCTCCTCGGACGGCCCCAAACCTGTTTACAAGTTTGATCGCCTCAAAGACCTCCTCAGGAGTCGCCTTGAGGAAATTTGCCTCAATTACTGCCCTGTCGGCACTTTCCATTCCAAAAGCTGCCACGTCTCCTGCTGTATGATATTTAATTATCGTCTTCAGGATCTGCTCAGACTCTTCTGGGTAGGCTGCAAGTGTTATCGGGTTTGCGTTATCCATATGGAGCACAGATAGCTCTGGAGCCGAGTTTCGGATTCCCCTGTAGAGCCTTTCAATAGCCTCTGGATCGGGCTTCGGGATAGGCCCTCCAGTATCCGTGCCGTGGTAGGAGAAAAGGTCAGGCTGTCTACCAATCCTGAAATATCGGGCTCCCTGGGAGTAAAGGGAAGATACCTCGGAAATCACATCCTCGATGGGACGGTAGTCGGAAGCCCCGTAAAAAGGTTCTGTGCAGAAAGAGCAATGAACTTGTCTGCCGCAGCCCCTGTAGGTCTCAAGCTCGCACATACAGTAAGGAAAATCAGGGTGCTGTCTGACCAAAAAGGCTCCTCTGGGCCCCCAGCGCCCGATTTCGGCTGTTGTCCTGAAGCGGTGCTCTACAGAGTCGGGATTTCTGAGCTTTGCAGGAGAAACTCCGTTAATGCCGTCCTTGAAAAGATCATAAACAAAAGCTTCGAGATCCATTCTGGAAAGCACTGCACCTGCAAGGCTTATCCCGCCCTCAGTGCCTTTTGCAGCCCTTCCGCCTTCACTGCTGAAACCGAGCCTTATAGGGCCGCCTATAACCTTTACCCCGTGTGCAGTCTGGAAAATTGTCTCGATTTCCCCGGGCGTGATTGGGGAAGCCCGAAGATATTTACCTGGCACGGTCATGCCTGCTATAATGATAACAAGGTCCGCTTTTCCTGCAAGTTCCCCTGCTCCGGGCGGGTTTTCTCGCAGGGTGTCAATGGTCAGGTAGTGAATGTCCTTTTCGGAAAGCCCGCGTTCCCTGAGAGCGCCTGCTATATATCGCGGGTAGGGAGAAAGGTAGGGAGGAACCCCAAGGCAGGCAGGTTCGTCCACATAGCCATCTATAATGAGTGCTTTCATGTCATTCTTGTTTCCATTTGCTTGATAATCGAAAGTATACAGTGTAGTCAGATATAAGTTACAGGTAATGCAGGTAAGCTGCATGTAACATCGAGATTTCAGTGCCCGCCCCTATCTTCTTTGCCGGCGCGGTTATAAAAATTAAGTTTTCCAGATATTTGAGTTCATAATTAAAAAGCGGATGTTAAAAACAGTATGAAAAACATCCATGCAAAAATAGTGAAGAAAAGTAAAAAACGATATTGTCGCAGAAATAAAGGGAACTGATTAAAAGTTAGGATAAATGAAAATTTAAAAGAAATAATTAGGGCCGGGACCGAGAATCGAACTCGGGTCGTAGCCTCCACAGGGCCACAGGATGGACCTCTACCCTACCCCGGCCACAGGGGTCTGGTACTTCAGATTGAAGCAACCTATAGAAGGAGTTTTTTTATATAAAGTTTTTGCCGGAAAAGGCAGGAGGCCCTCCTCAGGGAAGGTAAGGCTTCTCTTTTCCGGCCCTCTGGATGCCAAAATCCGGCTAAAAAATTCTCCCTGAATCAGTATCAGAGTACCTTAAGCTTTTCAAGAGCAAGTTTTGCAGCCTTTTCTCCCGAGAGGAGCATGCCTCCGAAGACAGGACCCATTCTTGGGGCACATGTTGCGGCATTTGCAGCCATACCCGCAACAATCAGGCCCGGATAGATCTCCTGGGTCGCATCGACTGCCAGGCGCTCGCCAACCTCTGACCACATGGGTTTTTCCCCGAGCAACCCGAGTTCTCCGATCTTTGCATTGGGAATTTTCCTGAGAATCGTATTGCATACAACCGCATCATGCCCTGTCCCGTCAATTACGAGTTTCGTGCGGATCATGAGAGGGTCCACATGAAGGCGCTGTGCTGTGACAGGCCCCCAGTTGATGACGATCCCGGTAACCCTGTCGTTTTCCCGGATCATAACATCTTCAAAGCTAACAAGATTGAAAACCTCAGCCCCGGCTGAAGTTGCACCTGCAATCAGCTTCCCGACGGACTCAACGGAATTTGCCACATAGTACCCGGCCTGATACTCTCTGTACCTGATCCCGAAGTCGTCAAGGATGCGGCAGGCCTCTTCCTGCACAACTATACGCGGGAACATCATGCCTCCGGCCCACATGCCGCCCCCGAGCGACAGCTTCTGTTCGTAAATAGCAACCTTTGCCCCTGCCTCTGCAAGATACTTTGCAGCCACCAGGTTTGCAGGCCCTCCTCCTACGAGTGCCACATCGATGTCCGTATAATCAAGGAAGGTTCTGGAATACTCATCAAAAATTGCCCGTGTGATTATGACTTCATCAAGTTCCATTTTAATCTCTCATAAACTTCTAAGGTTAAAAGTCCGGAAAATCAGCCCGGCTCTTTCAGGAATAAGTACAGGGAATTGTAAACCCTGATCTGTCTATATTAAAATTCACATTTTGATTATGGGCATTGCTTTTAAAGTTGTTGGAATCAGTAGAGGAGATAGGAAAAAAACGGCTGAGAAATAAATTCACTGATGAAACTATAAAATTCTTAAGTTATCCAGAGCTGGATTTCATTTCTGTAGAATTTTACATACACCGACATTATATCCTTGCGGTGAGAAAGCCCGGAAAATCGGAAAGTAAGGCCAAAAATTTTAAGGTAAACTTTTGAGGTAAACTAAAGTTTAGCAGGGATGCGCTCCCGAGTTTTAATGCTTGCTGGAGTTTCATTTTTGTGATTATAATTTCGGGTGTAAATGGTGTAAATATTACAGTTAATTTACTTAAAACTCTACAACTGCCGCCATCAAGAAGAAGCTGTACCTTTGTTTTTCTTCCGGGTCGCATATGCCCGCGGCATTTCTAACTGACTTCATTGTCTGGCCGCAGCAGACACGCACGGCAAACTGCACTCGGATTTGCAAATCAGCCCTCTTAAGCTCGCTTCAGTATCTTTATTTATAAATTAGCCCTCTTGAGCGAGGAAGTGAGCGAAAAGGGCAGCGCACTGCAGAGCCACAACTCTGCCGAGGCGCAATTCGGGTGCGAAAAGGCAGCGTACTGCCTAGTTTT
>CAZSVY010000276.1:0-6077 GCA_964610495.1 uncultured Methanosarcinales archaeon | reverse complement strand
ATCATGCCTCTTTTTGCAGGAATCACCTTCTCATCAACTACTTTTCCATAGGGACAGACCAGGTTGCATATTGTGCACTCCATGAAGCCTCTTTCCGTAATTCTCCGAATCTTCTTCTCCCATTTCGGATCTATATCTTTCTCAAGTTCGTGGGAAACCACACATTTATCGTAATTCACCTTTTGACCCGCAGGCACTCCCTGGGAAGGACCGGGTATGATAGCATTGTAGGGGCAGGCCTTTACACACAGAGATTCTTTCTGGCAGAGGGGATGCTCAGCACAGAGGTTTCTTGTGAAAGGCTCATCAGGTTCGATTTCGGCTGTAGTGAGCATAGCGACCCAGCGCACTCTTGGGCCGTATTCCGGGGTTATAACCTGAGTGTTGTGCCCTATGAAACCAAGTCCTGCAAGGTACGCAGCTACTTTTACATGCAGGGAATGTGTAGGGATAGCTTTTATTCCTTTATCTTCCCAGAGCCACTGGGCAAGTCTCCATGCCCTTGTCTCGACGGTCTCGTAGTAGAGATTATAATACTCAGCTTCGCCCCCGCTGAAGTCTCCCGTTCCGGGCGTACTTATAGCAGCATTCATGCCTTCGTCCCAGATCACCATGCCCATAATTATAAGGGATTTAGCTTCAGGCATTATTTCAGACGGAAGGGCAAGTCCTCTGCCTGGGGGAAATTCAACTTTTTCGATCTTGGCGATATCAGAAACTCCAAAAAGCTGGAATCCTCCGCTGAGAGCCTTAGTTTTAATTTCATCTTTCAGAGCCATTTTTGTACCTCTCTATAAACTTCGCTGGCTGCAAATAGACAAAAAAAGAAAATCATGGGGTGAAAACTATTTGCAACAAATTCAGCTTAATATAAAAATTAAGTATTGACCTATTTCTAGTTTTGTAAAAGAGGAATTTTAAATTCCAGAGTTATGCTTAAAACTTAGATATTAACTCTGTTTCAAAATATCTTTTTTCTGCATTTTTTATCCCCATCATAAGGTCTCTAGAAATTCTCTCCGAATCAAGGCCTTTCAAATCAAAGTTATGTTCCTGTCCGTCTGCCATTGTGATAAAAAATACAATTAATAAAAATTAACTTCATGGTGAAAGGTCCATGAAGCTCTAATTCTTACTTCTGGTAACAGGCCTCTAGATGTTCTTTTGAAGGCGGATTTGTTGCAAGGCTCACGACAACGGCCGCGATTATAGCAAGCGGGGTTGCAACAAGTATAGGGTCAACAATAGTCCAGGTACCTGTTAAAAGGGTTGCTTTTCCGAAAACTGCCTGGCTGATCCCAAGAGGGGCTGCTTCTTTTGCGTGCACGAAAATAAGCCAGAAAAGGCTGCTTAAACTTCCCACAATAAGGCTTGCAATCGCCCCCTGTTTTGTCATGCGCTTCCAGAAAAGGGCTCCTGTGTACATAGGCAGAAAAGCAGCCGTACACAGTCCGAAGAAAATCGCGGTGGCGGTTGCAATAATGCTTGTTGGAAGGATGTATGCAAGAATTACACTTGCAAGAATTGTTACTGCAATGCCCAGCTTTGTTATAGCAACAGTCTTTCCTGATTTTCCATTCATTAAATACTCTCTGTAAAAGTCGTGTCCTATTGATGTGCCCATGGTATGGAATTGAGAGCTCATTGTAGACATGGCAGCAGAAAGCAGCGTAAGCATGAAGAGAACTACAAAAAAGTCCGGCATGGAATTATTAATGTATTCTGGAATGATAAGGTCAACATTTCCTTTTGCAACGGCAATCGAGACCAGATTCTGTGTTTTGTAGAAGTACACGTTTGAGAGCGCTCCTACGGTAAAAGACACGCCGGTCATCATAAAAATGAAAGGACCGCCTACAAGGACTGCCCTCTTAAGAGCCCTGTCACTCTTAACTGTCATAAACCTTACAGCAAGCTGCGGCTGGGCAAGAACTCCTATTCCCACACCCAGAACCAGGGTTGAAATCAGATTCCACCAGATGCTTGAACCGAATGCCGGCATTGCAGTCCATCCGAGATGTCCCTGCTGCACCAGAGCGTCCGGAACCAGCGGAGCCATGTCAGTAAGCAACCTGTGAGCTTCCGTAATTCCACCAAGCTTTGAGTAGGTGAGGATCATTAAAACTGCCATGCCAAAAAACATCAGGACTCCCTGGAGGGCATCTGTGTACATTACTGCAATCAGTCCTCCTGTTATCACATAAGCCGCAACTATAACTGTAAAGATTAAAACCGCAACATTATAATTTATCCCTAAAGTGGTCTCAAGGAACCTTGCCGCGCCAACCAGGACTATTCCCGAATAAATAGGCATGAAAATCCCAACCAGGGCTCCTGAAAATCCCTGAATGAACCTTGATTCGAAGCGTCTTCCCAGCAACTCGGGAAAGGTTACGGCTTTAAGATTAAGTCCTATGCGTCTGGTTCTGGAGCCGAACACAATAAATGCGATAAATATTCCTACAAAAACGTTCATGAATGTAAGCCATAAAAGCCCCATTCCAAGTACTCCAGCTGCGCCTCCGAATCCGACTATTGCCGAGGTGCTGATGAAAGTTGCCCCATAAGAAAGGGCAAGTATATAAGAGTTAATTTTCCTCCCTGCAAGCATGTAGTCGTCTGTATCCCTCGTTTTTTTGTATCCTACCCATCCAAGGTAAAATATTACCATTAAATAAATCAGAATCACTATTCCAAGAACAGGAGTGCTTACAGTCATTAATGCAGAGCCTCCTCTTCAGCACCGACATTCCATTTTAGAATACCATATGCAATACATCCAAAAGTGCTCACAAAACAGAGAATATATGCAATCCAGATCCGGGAATCATCAATTCCTAACATCTCTTATCTCCAGTCGAATCAACTTATGATTCGTGATAATGTGAAGTATGTTAGCATATAACAGAGATTAAGCTATCGGGAGAAAAAAATAATAGAGGATGAATTAAACATCAGATGGTTATGCTTGAAGTGTGCATCTGTGCTGAACACATAGCGACTATCAATTTAAAGCTGTGTAAAAAAGAGTCGCCGACGCTTCAAGAAGAAGAATGTCGGCTTTCCTCGCACCGGAATCAGGTTATGATGCAAGGGTTTTGAGTGTTTCGGGGATGCGGAGGCTGATGTTGTACCTGATAGCCTTCCGGATCTCGCCTATTATCATCATTTCAGTGTTGTCAAGGACTTTTGCCCGGTGGACAATCGCGAAGTATCCGACTATGAAGACTGCGTACTCCCAGGTTGCTCCGGTAAGCAGATGCGCATTCTTGGCTGCAAGCATGGCTCCGATCACGAAGACAACGATGAGGGTCAATTTCCTGTACATCGAGGTGAACGGATGCATATTCTGCTTCTTCCAGGCCCTTAAAGTCATAAGGACTTCGATCGATGAATACGATATCGCAGTACCTATAGCTGCACCTACCATGCCATACTCGGGTATAAGCATGAAGTTGATAACGGTATTAATGCCTGCACTTGCTACTGAGCACTTCATAAGGAAGTCCGAGTCCCCGGATGCTAACAGGGTGTGATAGTTGAATCCGAAGTACGAGTTTGTTATGAATCCCAGGGCAAGGATACGCAGGGCCGTGGCGCCGCTTACATATTCCGCTCCGTAGAGTTTCGTAATGAAAAACTCAGGGTACACGAATATCAGTGCAAAGAGAGGGAAAGTAAGCAGGAAGCACCATTTGGTCATTACCGCATAGATTGAGCCAAGGGGTGCGGTATTGTTTTGACCCCAGAGTCTGGCTGTTACGGGAACATATACGTAGCCCATGGAAACTATTACCAGGGACAGGAACCCTACAAGAGGGTATACTGCATTGTAAACTCCAACGACTTCAGCTGGCTTGAAATAACCGAGCATTATTGTATCGGTCCAGCTCATGAGGTTGAGCAGGGTCGCGGTTATCAGAAGCGGGAATGAATATCTTATCAGCTGCTTTGTCGGCTCACTGAATTTAAGTTTCCATTCCTGCTTAATTGGGGGCTTTTTTATAAAGTACACGGACATTATACCGAAGGTAAAGACCATTGAAATCAGGTCCGCAAGCACAACTCCTTTCAGGGAAACCCCGACGAATACGGCAACTGAAGCAAACCCGAGCAGGGATACCGGCCTTATAATGTTATAGAAATACATGTTAACATTCGTACGGTCGAATCCTCTGTAGATCGCTACTGTCAGGTTCAGGAGTATTGTGAACGGAACCGCAAAGATCAGGATCCTCACAACGGACAGGATTTTGCCCTGTGCATCAAAGCCATTTCCGGCCAGACTATGGAACAGGGAAGGTGAGACGAGAATTGCAAGCAAACCTGCAATCAAGCCCATAAGCATGGCTGAGATTATCAATTCATGTACCTTCTGTTCCTCGTGCTTGCCCCTGAAGAACGCAATATATCTTGGCACTCCTTCATTGAGCCCAAGGGTTGCGACTGCACCTGTAATTGAGATTACGGTAAGTGCAAGGGAGTACGTGCCAAAGTCAGCTGGCGAGAGATGTGATGTGAGTACTTTTTTGGTAATGATGTCGAGAAGCATTCCGATGAAGGTTCCTGCAAGTATTACGCCGGAACCTGCCACTATCCGGTTGACCGAGTCGTTAACTGACATGCTAACTCCGTTTTATCGAGGTTAGTTCCCGACTTCCGGGGTCAACGGGCAGTAGCAACATTCGGTTGCCTGGCCAGTGACTGCTTGTAAACGGTTCTCAGTCAGCCGCAGGTTAAAGTCCAGGAGGCTTTTCTTTGAAGTTTGCAGGAAAGCTAAGCCTTGCTCTTCAACCTTGCAGGTATTACCAGATAGGGAACTGGTACTGGATAGGATGAAAAATCTCATTTCAGGGTTTCGGGTTTCAAAGTTTGCTGTCTCAAATTCCTTTAAACAGCTGTGAGTTTTAAGTCTGTCTGTAAATCTGTCTTTTTGCTCAACTTCCTGTCTGGCTGCCTCTTTGTGTGCTTTCAAGACAAGGTCTATGTAGGGTTTCCTGATAAGCTGCATGATTTCTTACGACCTCTAGGGTTGGATCGGAGGTAATCTTCGATTGGATCCGGGGTCAATTTCCAGGTTGGATCATGGATTGAGTCCTGGTTGGGTCCCGAACTGGCTCGAATGCGGATTTTGGGTTGATCCTCGGTTGGGTGCCGAATATTCGAGCTGGATTTTGGGTGAATTCGGGAGGATCCCTGTTGGATCGCAACCGTTGAGCCGCAACCGTTGCGCCGGTTGATCACGCCGTTTTCACGTCGTTTTCGATCAACCCTTTTTTGAAAAGGTTTGCGGTCAAGCCTTTTCAAAAAAGGGTTGCGTTGCACCGGTTGATCACGCCGTTTTCACGTCGTTTTCGATCAAACCTTTTTTGAAAAGGTTTGCGGTCAAGCCTTTTTTGAAAAGGTTTGGGTTGGATCGCAGGTTGAGTTTTGGGTTGGGTCCCAGGTAGGACCTCTGTGAATTATAGGGTGAATCCTGGGTAAGATTCAGGGTTGGGTTATGGAAGGCAGGTCTGGGGTTTACCCGCCTTGCGTATAATTATGATTCGCTTCTGAATTCAACAGACTTCTTGTCCGCTTTTCGAAGCAGGGAATCTGTTTTTGTACTCATAGATTTGCTTACGAACTCATTGAGCCTTTTTCCGTTTTAACTCTACAAGCGTTCGTAATCAACTTAGCCATCTGGGTAGTGGCAAAGCGAATTCCGGATTATGTAGTTTATTCTGAAATTTGAAGGAAATGACTTTTTAAATATCTTCTAGGCTTCCTCCAAGATTTCTATGAAGTACCTCCTCGACTAGATATAAAAGCTTTTCGGAATAATCCCGGACTTATCATTATGAGGTAAGCTGGCTGCCAGAAAGAAAACTGATTTGATATGTCTCCTGTCAAAGCTCTGGCTGGATGCCAGTTCTCGGCTTTTGAAGCTATTAACCTGAAACAATTTCAGGCCAACGAAATGCCTCAGATTCAGGAAATAAGCCTTCAAAGAGGCTTGATATAACCTGAAAATCCGACTTGCCCATTCCGGACAATCCTAATTTCTTTTATTCGATCAGGAATAATCCTGACAGAAT
>CAZSVY010000275.1:0-3317 GCA_964610495.1 uncultured Methanosarcinales archaeon | reverse complement strand
GGAAACACAAATATTCTTGTTCAGCAGGTCCTGGAAGGCGCAGCAGAAGCAGGTGCCGAAACCCGGACATTTATTCTCAACGAGATGAACTATAAAGGCTGCCAGGGTTGCGACTATTGCAAGAGCCATGATAGATGCAAGCTTGAAGATGACCTTATGGAAGTATTCGATGAACTTGCATTAGCGGACGGAGTTGTTTTCGGTTCTCCGATTTATTTCGGCCAGTTTACAGGCCAGATGCGGCTCTTCCTTGATCGCTGCTATTCCCTTATAAACGCGGACTTCTCTCCCCGCCTCCCTGCCGGGAAGAAAGCCGTGATTATAGGAGCTCAGGGAGCTCCTGATCCGGCAGCTTTCAAAGGGGTCTATGAGGAGTTCAAGGGGCAAATTTCCAGCTTCATGTGCATGGACGTAAAGGATACCCTCGTAGGGGTTGGCTATCACGCTCCTGGAGAAGTAAAGGAGAATATTGAGCTTATGGAAAAAGCGAAAAACACAGGCTTTAATCTGTTCACGTAAGGAAGAATAAAGAAAGAAATCCTGAAAGAAATTCTGAGAACGAAGTCCACGGACTTCTACACCAATCTTTTTTCTAAAAAGAAGAAAGGAGGCACTCGTATGGATACTCTTGAAGCAATTCACACTCGGAGAAGCATTCGAAAATACACAGACCGACCGGTTCCGCAAGAACTTGTTACCGAAATGCTCCGGGCTGCCATGAGCGCTCCGTCTGCAGTCAATGCCCAGCCCTGGATCTTCATTGTTATCGATGATAGGAGACTACTTAATGAGATTCCCACGTTCAGTCCCTACGCGGGCATGTGCAGGGAGGCTCCTCTTGCAATCCTGATCTGTGGAGATATAACGCTTGAAAAGGCTCCCGGATACTGGGTTCAGGACTGCTCGGCAGCTACCCAGAACCTCCTGCTTGCAGCTCATGATTTCGGGCTTGGGGCAGTCTGGACAGGGATTTATCCTGTTAAGGACCGGGTTGAAGGTTTCCGAAAAGCCTTCGGACTGCCTGAACACGTAATTCCTCTGGCTTTTGTACCGGTAGGTTATCCTGACCAGAAACCCGAACCTGAGAACCGGTACAGAGAAGAGAAAGTTTACCGCAACAGATACGGCCTGAAGAGAGAATAAAGCCTTAGAGCCAGCAGAATAAAGATTTATGTACTGCTTCAGGCAAATTATAACAAAGTAGAGTGCTTCAAAGGCTTGAATCTGCTAAAAAGCCCTTAAAGGAGTCAAACTTGTACGTGAAAACCTTTTCGAGAGTCAGAGCCACATTTCCGAACGTTTTGAATGCGGAAACACGAAGAACGGTCCCAACCAGGCTTTCGACAGACAGGAATTGAGGATAGCACGGAGATTCAAGAAAAGAACATTTACTAAGAAGCTGGTGATTTATTGACAATAAGAGTGGTTGCAAAAAATTATGTCAAACCTGAGAAGGCTCAGGAATTCATGGGGTTGTGTAAAAACCTTGTTGAAGCAACATTAAAAGAAGAAGGCTGCATAGAATATGGGCTGTATAAGGAAATGGAGAATTCAGGAGTCCTGACGTTCTTAGAGGAGTGGAAAGATGAAAAAAGCCTGGACCAACACTTAAACTCCAATCATTTTAAGGAAATCTTTCCTTTGCTTTCAGAATGCCTTGAAAAAGAAACTGAGGTTAATATATACAGAAAAACACTGTGATTTACCTGGTTTATCTAGCTATGATTTTCCAGTATGATTTATTCAGCTGTGATTATTCAACTGTGAATTACTGATTACGCTTTACCTGGCTATCATTTACCTGGCTACAATTTATCCGGGTATGGTTTATCTATTTCATTCTTTGAATTCTACTCTCGAGCACTTTTTGGAAAAAGCATTATCAGATTCGATACAATAGTGAATACGTAAGTCGGAAGGGGGAAAGTAGCCACGACAGAGAAAATCAAGATTAATAACAACGTATTCGTCTATCCCATGCCAGTAACCCTTCTGGGGGCTAACGTTAAAGGAAAAGCTAATTTCATGGCCCTGGGCTGGGTCAGCCGCGTGAATGCAAACCCTCCGATGATTGGAGCGGGAGTCCACAAATCCCATTATACGCTGCAGGGCATAAAAGAAAATGGGAGTTTCAGCATCAATTTTCCCTGTGCTGAAATGGTTCGGGAAACCGATTATTGTGGGCTTGTTTCCGGAGAGAAGATTGGCAAGTCTGAGCTGTTTGGGGTATTCTACGGGGAATTAGAAACAGCGCCTATGATCAAAGAGTGCACCCTGAACCTTGAGTGCAGGCTGGCCGAAACCCTGGAATTTCCAACAAATTACTTTTTCGTGGGGGAAATTGTTGCCGCTTATTCCGAAGAAAGTTATCTCACTCAGGGGAAGCCCGACATCAAGAAGATGGAACCCCTGCTCCTTACCATGCCCGACAACAGCTACTGGACTGTGGGAGACTATGCCGGAGCTGCCTGGAAGATAGGAAAAAGCCTGAAAGGGAACGAGTGAGAAAAATAAAAGTAGTAACTGGGAGGATGAAGAAATGAAAGTTGTCGCGTTTAACGGAAGTCCTAGAAAGGAAGGGAATACGGCTGCTCTTATAAAGTACGTTCTCGCAGAACTTGAGAAAGAAGGAATAGAAACCGAAATCGTGCAGGTAGGAGGAAAGGCCATTCGTGGCTGTATTGCCTGCACAAAGTGCTTCGAAAATGCAGACAAGAAATGCATAATTGACAAGGATATAGTTAACGAATGCATTGAAAAGATGCTCGAAGCCGATGGGATAATTCTGGCTTCTCCGACCTATTTTGCAGACCTTACTCCCGAACTTAAAGCCCTAATCGACAGGGCAGGTTTCGTTGCTAAAGCCAACAGTGAAATGTTCAGGTATAAAGTAGGAGCAGCAGTCGTTGCAGTAAGAAGGGCGGGATCGATTCATGTTTTTGACTCCATCAACCATTTTTTCACAATTTCCCAGATGATAATCCCGGGATCAAGCTACTGGAATATGGGAATAGGGCTTGCCGAAGGGGACGTTGAAAAGGACGAAGAGGGCATCCGGACCATGCAGACTCTGGGACAGAATATGGCGTGGTTACTGAAGAAACTCAATCGCAAGCCTTTTTAAAAAAGGCTTGAGCGAAAACTTTTTCAAAAAAAGTTTGATCAAAAACGGCGTGGTTACAAAAGTTTTCAAAAAAGTTTGATCGTAAATTTTATCAAAAAAGTTTGATCAAAACCGAAAAACGGCAAAAGCCTGTGATTGAAAAATATTTATAATCCCCCCTATACGGCGTGATCAACCGGCGCAACGCAAGCCT
>CAZSVY010000274.1:0-15319 GCA_964610495.1 uncultured Methanosarcinales archaeon | reverse complement strand
CTTCTCCAAGCACGCTCTCAAAGAACTCAAGGGTATAACGCATTCCCTTTGCTGCAATCCTGAGCCTGTGCAGGCGTTCAACAGGAAGATAAGGCCCCTCTACCCATTCGGAGTAAGCGTTGATATCTGCTAAGCGTGCGTAAAGGATTGAAGGGAGAACTTCTCTTACCCTGTGGGGCAAAGCATCATGTTTCCTGTTAATTGCAGGAAGGATCAGGGTTTCGGGAGATGCAAGCACATTCGAAAAATCTTTTTTGAACGCCCGGTATTTTTCGCTGTCCAGATAATCAATCATACTTTTCCTGGCCTTTTCTCGCTCTTCCGTAAGCACTGTAAAAAGGGGATCAAGATCATGCTCATGCCCTGGAGGCAGGGTTTTCAGGTACTTTTCGGCTTTTTCACGGAAAACATCCAGATCCCTGGCGTCCCCAAGTGAGCCAAGTGTTCTCCTGAGCCCTTTAAGGTGAGGCTCAAGCTGCTCGGTATCAAGATAAGTCTCAAAAACCTTCGCTGCCGCTCTCATCCTGCGGACTGCAACCCGCATGTCATGAAGTTCTTCGATTTCTTCTCCTTTTACGGTTCCTTCTTTATGGGAGAGCATACAGGAAAATTGATAGGAAAATATCCTGCAGGCAAGCCAGGCCATAGAGTCAGTCGGTTTGACAGTTATCTCTGCACGCGGCCTGCACTTTTTCTTTTCTGGCTTTTTCTCCTCTCCGGTTCGTCTCTTCTCTGATTTTTTCTCCTCTGCGGTTTCTTTTTTTTCTGGGTTTTTTTCCTTTTCAGCCTGTTTCTCTATTTCTGTTTCCTTTATTTCGGATTCTTCTTCGTTTCGGACTTTTTCTTCTTCAGCAACCTGAGAAAACAGGAGTTTGCTTCCAGAAAGAGATTTCCAGAGTTTACCTTTTGTCTCAAACTTTTTTGCAGCTTTTTCGGTTACAGCTCCTATTATTTCTATTTCCAGGGCGTCTTCAAGTTTCCTTATCTTTCCCGGCCTGGTTTCGGAAGTTTCGAAAAGGTCTGCAATCGATATAATGGCTGCAAGCATCAGGGCTTTATTCTGGAAACCGGGAGGCAGCTTCGTGTGGAAGCTTTTAAAAGTTGAGACTAAACTTTTTTCGCTTACACACGGGTCCTGAAGTTCAGTAATCAGAGCGAGCATTAAAGTTTCATGAAGCCTGAGTCCCTTTATAAAATGCGTCAGAAAGATTTCCCTGCTCATAAGGGCTTTCTCTTCGGGAAAGATAGAATTTCCCGTATCCTTCAGGAAGGCTGCAAGCCCGAGAAGTTTTCTCTCTTCCTTCCCCAATCCGTGATATATGAACAACCCGTCAAAAAGCATAAAAGCATATTCCCTGCTTTTTTCGGCCCTGCTTTTATTTGCTCCGTAATACTCGAGCAGGGTTTCAGGATCCCATTGCTTAAATTCTATCGCTTTCTTTTCCTTTTTCAAAATACAGTTTTTTCTGGACTGGAGATGGAACTCACTATCTTTTTCCTTATACGTTGTAAAAGGAAAAATAGAAAGCCTCTTTTCTTTAAATTCTGAGCGCAGGGCTTTTACTTCGGCCTGGGGAACTTTCAGAAGCAGGCCGAGCTCTTCACAGGCCTGTCCCCTATCAAGTCCGATTAAAATTTGAGCCTGCTTTCCATACAAGTTTTTCTGGTCTGCAAGCTGTGCACAAAAAGCTCTTTCTCTCAGGCTGAGGAAAGTTTTCTCAGGAAGTTTTTCCATGAAAAGAAAGGCTCTTTCGAACTTGGAAAAGGGGCTTTCTTCCAGGCTATAACGCTTGAGCAGGAAGCTCCGGATTGTTTCCAGATCTTTAGAGCTTCCTCCGATTTTAAGCTCAACTTCAAACTCATTATATTGCTTTTCCCTGTCTCCACTCTTCAGGTTTACCCTATCCAGATAAATTTCGGCTATAACTCTTTTTCCCATTTTTACCTGGCGTATCACCCTTTTCTGTTTGAGGGACAGAAGCGGAAAAAGGTCAAGTCCTGCCGTAAATTCGAAAATCATGTCTCTGATACGGGAATCAGGACATTCGAGCACAGAGTCTCCCTCAGGCAGGAAACTTACATATTCCTCTCGCCTGTGAGTTCCGCCTTCGAAACCTCCCAGGCTTTTAATGGTTAGCCAGCTCCCTTCTTCCCCAAAATCTTTCCTGACCCTCAGGTAGTATCCCGAAGCCATAATAGCTCGGTTCTCAGTATCAAAGAAAATATCTTCATTTAACTGGATTTTTGCCTCAGAGAGAGCGTATGAAGCAAGCCCTGAAAGGCTTTCAAGGGCCTGAAAATCCGCTTCTTCCGTTACTAGAAATTTAGATTCTATCTCCATACTCCTTCTCTCCCGCCCGAGTTCCGCTTTGGGATCACAGAAAATCTCTGATTTTCTGGGAGTTGCGATGCAATCACAACAGCACGGGTCCGTTTCGGCAGAGTTGCGGCTCTGCAGTGCGCTGTCCGTTTCGCTCGCTTTTCTCGCTCAAGCGGAGTAATTTATAAATAAAGATGCTGTGATGCGATTAAGAGAGCTGGTTTACAAATTCGAATGCAGTTTTATTCCGAGTTTTCGCGGTTGTAAATTATCAGGTTAGTATTTTCCGGCCCGCCGGTATTTCCCGTGATCACAGGACCATGATTATGAGTGTATAGGTATAAGTTTAAAACTACAGTTATATTGGTTGAAGTACTATAAATTTCAGCATTTCTACAGAGCTATTTTTTCTGAGTTGTTTTCTGAGTTATTTTCTGTAATTACTGCTCAAGTCTTTATAAATAAATCTAATGTCATTCTTTTTGTCTGTTAGAATCAATTAGTGCCTGTTATTCTTCAGTTTACTAAACTACAGACTGTTATTGTCTTGCGACCGAATAGTTGTATTGAGTGACAATTCAAAAAAGCTAAATGCAGTAAAACGTATCTATTAAAAATTTAAAAAAAGCCGCAGACTTATTTATCAAAAATTCGGTTGCCCAAGAATCCAGTTAATTTACAGTAAATGAAGTCTATTGACATCAAAGGCAGTTCATGGCACTAAATGCAGTCCATATATATTAGTCTAAACTATTTGTATTAAATAAAGTTTATTCATATTTATCTGGCTTGAACGTTTGGAGACCAATGCTTAGAGACTATTACATAGAGCTATTACATCCTAAATCGGGAGAGATTATCCCACTCAAAATGAGGAATCACCTTATTTCCTGCCCCTGTAATCCACTAAGTTCCGCTCCAGCCAGAAAATTTTTACAGTGCCGAGCTTTCAATATTATTAATAACCGATTAATCTATGGAGTAACTTCCCTTGACAGGTGACGACATACTACTCTGGGATGAGACCCTATTTAAGGACCCCTCCGTGCTTGAGCCTGACTATCTCCCTGAATATTTTCCTCACAGGGAATCACAGTTGAATGCGCTCAAATTCGCACTCAAGCCAGCTCTGCGCGGTATGAGGCCTTTGAATTGTTTGCTGGTAGGTCCTCCCGGAACAGGAAAGACCAGTGCAGTTATGAAGGTCTTCAGGGAAGTTGAAGCCCACGCATCCGGTGTCGTTACCGTCAAAGTCAACTGCCAGCTTGATTCCACACGCTTTGCGGTGATGTCCAGAATTTACAGGAAGCTTTTTGGAATTTCTCCTCCCAATTCGGGAATTGCATTCAGGAAGATCTTTGAAACCGTTGTTAATTTCCTTGTCTCTTCAGAGAAAGTTCTGCTTGTTGCTCTGGATGATCTCAATTACCTCTGCTATGAAGGGCACGCCAATGAAGTGATGTATTCGCTTTTAAGGGCGCATGAGCAGTACCCTGGAGCAAAGATCGGGGTAATCGGGATTGTAAATGATGCCTCGGACCTCTACTGCCTGGACTCCAGGGTGAATTCGGTCTTCCTGCCTGAAGATATCCCTTTTCCAAGATATGAAAGCGCTGAAATTCTCGATATTCTCAAAGACCGGGTAAAATACGGTTTTTATCCGAAGGTAATTTCTGACGAGTTACTGGAACTTATTGTCTCGTATGTAGAAAGGACTGGAGACCTCAGGGTTGGAATTGACCTTCTTAAGCGTTCCGGCTTTAATGCCGAACGCAGAGGAAGCCGCACAATCTCTTCTGAAGATGTGGAAAAAGTTTACGAAGCATCCAAACTGCTTCACCTCTGCAGGGGTATAAGCCTCCTGTCCGATCCTGAAAAACGCCTGCTTGAGCTAATAGCAAGAAAAGGAGAAATCCAGGCAGGTGAGCTTTACAAGTCCTTCCATGAATTAACCCAGCTCGGGTATACTCGCTTTTACGGGATTGTCAACAGGCTCCAGGTACTTAATTATATAGATGCCGACTTTACCGGCAAGGGCCAGAGAGGCAGGACCAGAATTATAAAAACAAAATTCGGGGCTGAAGATATTCTAAATTGCCTTGAAAAAAAATAATTATGAACTTTCGGATTTTGTAAAATTAAAAAAGGCCTGAAAAAAAGAGATTCACATGGACTTCCGGTGAGAGGCCGGAAAAGGCTTTTCAGGCTTGAAATTTTCCGGGCTAAAAAGCTAAGTAGACATAGCTCGAAAGCTGTGCCCTTTCTCTTTTGCCCGAATTGGCTTTATAACTTTTTTCTTAAATTACATCATTCCTGGTGGCATTCCGCCCATTCCTGGCATTCCACCCATTCCTGGTGGCATTCCACCCATCTCTTCAGGGCTTGGTGCACGGGTAGAAGCTATGATATCGTCGATCCTGAGGATCATAACTGCAGACTCAGTGGCTGCATTGATAACCTGGGTCTTGACTCTGAGAGGCTCAACTACAAACTCTTCCCACATGTCAACAACCTTGCCTTCGAAAACATTGAGTCCTGCGGTTTTTACGCCTTTCTCGTGCTGGGAGCGCAGCTCCATAAGCATATCAATGGGGTCGAGTCCTGCATTTTCTGCAAGAGTTCTCGGAATGATTTCGAGAGCTTCGGCATAGGCTTTGACTGCAAGCTGTTCTCTGCCTTCGAGGGTTGCTGCATATTCCTGAAGCCTGAGTGAAACCTCCACTTCAGGGGAACCGCCGCCTGCAACGAGCTTCTCATCCTCGATTGCAACTCCAACCACACGCAGGGCATCTTCAAGAGCACTGGTAATGCTATCAACAACATGCTCTGTGCCGCCGCGCAGCAGGATGGTTACAGCTTTCGGGTTGTCGCAGCCTGTGACAAAGGTCATATTGTCGCCGCCAACTCTCTTCTCTTCCACGAGCCCTGCATATCCGAGGTCTTCGGCAGTGATCTCGTCCATGTTGGTAATGAGTTTGCCGCCGGTTGCTCTGGCAAGCTTTTCCATGTCGCTCTTCTTAACTCTGCGCACAGCAAAGATACCTGCTTTTGCAAGGTAGTGCTGGGCAAGTTCTTCAATTCCCTTCTGACAGAAGACTACATTTGCCCCGCTGCCGATAACCTTCTGGACAATCCTCTTGAGCATCTGTTCTTCCTGGTCAAGGAAAGACTGAAGCTGGTCAGGAGAGGTTATAGAGATTTCCGCATCGACTTCAGTATCCTTGAGTTCGATTGCGCTATTGAGGAGAATGATTTTTGCATCCTTGACTTTTTCAGGCATGTTGGGGTGAATTCTTTCCTTATCAATGATCATGCCCCGAATAAGCTCGGAATCCTCTACCCTGCCGCCGACTTTCTTCACAACATTGATATTATCCCTGTCAACACTCGCCTTTCCGTTTGTGTCCACAACGCTTGTGACGGCATCTACGGCGATCCCCGAGAGAAGTTTTTTGGAGGACTCTGCACCCTTTCCGGTCATTGCGGTTTCAGCGATGCTGACTAACAGATTCCGGTCAGACATTTCTACTGTCATTGCCAGGGAGTTCAGGACTTCTATGGCTTTTTCGGCTGCAAGCCTGTACCCTGCTGCGATAACTGTCGGGTGGATTTCCTGCTCGATTAAATCCTCAGCTTTGCTTAAAAGCTGGCCTGCAACCACAGCTGCACTGGTAGTGCCATCTCCTACTTCTTCGTCCTGGGTCTTGGCTACTTCCACTACCATCTTTGCTGCAGGGTGTTCGATGTCCATCTCTTTGAGAATGGTTGCCCCGTCGTTTGTAATAACCACATCACCCATGGAGTCCACGAGCATTTTGTCCATGCCCTTGGGCCCAAGGGTTGTTCTGACGGCTTCGGCTACTGCCTTTGCAGCCATAATATTGTTACTCTGGGCATCCCTGCCTCTGGTTCGCTTACTTCCTTCTTTTAAAATAAATATTGGCTGTCCTGCCATAATTTAATCCTCCATTAGTGTGAGTTTGAAATATTTCTGGAATTAAAATCGCATTTTACATGTTTGTACTTCTATATAAACTCATCCCGCTGGTAGCTCTGGATAATAGGGATTTTGCTTACCTGCTTCTCTCAAACAAGAGGCGGGATAACTCAATCTCGTCTAGGGCTTTTCACGGAAAAAAGCGCACGTCTTCGGTTGCAGATTTTCCAAAAAAGAATGAGTTCCAAAAAATGGGTTACCTGCCAGTTCCGGAACGCAGCCTCCTTTTTATTTAGGGAAGGCTGTCGAGTCTATAAGAACTTGCATAGAAATATGGGTAAAAATGCATCTAAAAGCTCATATAGAAATATATCTGTTTTAATTCTTCATTTTCTTTCGGAAAACAGCAGTGCCTCAGTTAACTTCTTACTCTCCCGTTTCCGGAAGTTTTGAAAGAACTTTTTCTATTTCTTTCGCTTTCTCAAAAGAGAGCCCAAGAGGAACTTCAAAATCCCCATATCCGCTATGCTTTCTCGATCCCTTGCACCCGAAAGACAGGCCCATGCCCTGCCTGTATGCAAGTACGGTACAGTCCCCACAGATTGAAGCTGCGCCCAACGTATCCAGTACCGCCCTTTTTCCTTCCGGATAAGCACTCGCCTGCACAATGCGCATAACTTTTTCGGGCTTCAGGAAAAGAATCAGCACGTCAAAACTACCTTTATTCAGGGACATGGGCCCGACTCTTATAAAGCAAAACCTTTTTTTCAATCTCGGGAGCGATAAGGCTGCATTTTCCGCAGCCTTCAAGTTCTTATATCTTCCGGAGTTCAGGTAGTATACAGCAGGACTCTCCTCTGAAAATCCCAGCACATAGTCTCCCGGAGAGCAGCTCTGCCCCGAAACAAGGAACTCTTCTCCCGTACGGGCTTTTTGCACAAGTTCGCAAAAAAGAAGGCCGGATTTTTCAGGAAACTTTTCATCTCCTGCGTCGGCTACTCTTTCCCCGGCTTTTCCTTCGGGACTTTTTTCGATTTCGTGCCCGATTTCATTCCCGGCTTCATTCAGAACTTCATCCCCCACTTCATTTCCTATTTCGAAGGTTACGCATACGGGCTCGCCGGTTTCCATCAGTCGGCTGAGTTCAGGGTATCTTGAGAAAGGGCTCTGCGCGGGGTACATGTAGCCTGCTCCTGTTTTTTCCTGGCCTTCAAATGAATTCCGCTTTTACGGACGTAAAAACCGGGCCTCTCATATCTATTTTTTTCTTTTTGCCCGTGATATAACGCTGGGCCATAGGGCCGATTCTCAGGTTGATTTCCGAGGGAACTTTTGTAATTCTTACCCTTACTATATGCTCGGTTGCTTCTGACATTGCAGCCTCTTCGATTTCCCTGGCAGCCTGAGCTGCAAATGCTTCTATAAAACGAATTCCTGCCCTTGCTGAATGGTTTTCAAAAGCTTTTTGCCATTTCTTGGTATTCGGAATTCCTACGAGGTCTCCCTGATAGGCTACAACCTCGTTGAAAGCTGCAGGCCCGCACAGCTTTGTATTTTCTTCGGGCTCGATTACGGAAACTTTTACTTTTCTGCCGCAGATTTCTCCCTCCCAGGCAGGGAATTCACAGGGACTGAGTTCTTCCCCGTGCAGCTCGCACTGAGAAACGACTGCGGCTGCAATCGCAAACCCTTCAGGAGTCTCAGGCATCTTATCTACGAAAACCTGTTTTGCAAGTTCACTATCTGACATTTCCCATTCAGTATACTGCGGAATCTGCGGGTAGGTAAGAGAACGAATATCCGGAGCATCGTGAAGGATCATTGCCAGCCTTTCCACTCCGAGCCCGAGATTCATAACAGGATATGGGATATCATACTCTGCAAGGGCTGTTGGGGAATAAATCCCGAAAGTTGCAATTTCGATCCAGCCGTCCGAATACTTTGAGTTAGAGCCCACGAGTTTCGGATGGAAGGCAAATACCTCGGTCTGCGTGTCAGGAATGTAATATTTGCTGCGTTTCTCATCGGGCCTGAAAAGGAATTTTTCAAAGCCAAATTGGGAAAGCAGCCCTTCTGCAACGGCTTTCCCGTGATCGACAGTCACATCTTCATCCATGATTACGCAGGAAGCCGAATAGTAGGTCATGAGTCTTGAAGCATCCTCCTGCTGTTCTCGCCTGAAGCAGCGGTCTATGGAGAAAAAGTGGAAAGGAGGCTCCTGCCTTTCAAGGAGGGCACCGAGGGAAATGAACCAGCCGCTGGTCATGTGGCTGCGCAGTGTCTTTGTGCTTGCCTGGGGCACAAGCTCTTTAAACTCCGGGAAAACCCTGTCAATCATATCGGCAACAAGGGCGTCCGAAACTCCAAGCACTGCTGAAATCTCGGGCACAAGGTCATCTCCTTCAATCTTTCCTTTTTTATACGAATGGAGCACCTGCCTGATCTTATCTATCCCTTCATCGCCTATATCCCCGAGAATCTCTTTTACCTGTGCGATGCGCTCATCAGAAATTCCAACGTTCGGCCTTGGCAGGCCTGAAAGATAGAAACAACGGTCCAGGACTGCAAGCGCTTCGCTTCCGAACTGTTTGTGTACCTCTTTATCATCCACTATCAGAGGGTTCATCATCTCTTCAAAACCCATTCTTAGATAGGCTTCTCTGAGTTTCTGAATAGTATCGTAAACAGGATGTGCTTTTCCAAATCTCAGAGTGGTCCTGGGATAACGTTCGTTCAGGGTAGGTGTCCTGACCAGCTTCTTACCCTCGTTCCAGGTCAGGTCGAAGTTCTCTCTTGCGTCCCTTTTTATTTTTTCTGGATCAAATCTCATGCATATCCTCTTGTAACAGATTATTGGAATTCAATATCTTACTGGAATTCTACATTGGCCTACTGAAGTCCTAAATTGGTCTCCTGAAGTTCTACATTGGTCTACTGAAATTCTAAATTGATTAACTTGGAAACTAACTTGGAAACTCTGATTAATAAAACTTAAACAGTTTAACTGTCAAACGGCTAGATAATTGTTAAAATAACAGGTGGTTTAATAGTTATCGGGTAAACTGTATATCTGTATTTAGTGAGTTGCAGTTTTAATACTAGGTTCGAACTTTCACGGTTCAAAAAACGGTGAACTGCTCAATGTTTAAACATTCTTCTATCTAAAACTATCTAAGCCTGTAAAGCTATCTAAAGTCTGGATTCCAGATTCCGCATTGCGGCTTCAAGCCTTTTCTGACCTATTGCATTGACAACATCGCCGCGTGTCTTTTCTATCAGGGAGCGGGACACATCGGTTTTTCTTCTCAGTCCCCTCGTTATGGCATCAGGGTAGTCAAAGTCCATAAGAATTGCATGAATATTTTCCATGATACCTAAAAACACTTCGGCTTTTTCAAAGGATTCATTCCTTACAAGATCCAGGACATGTCTTCTAAGCTCCCCGACAACGTCCCCGAGTCCGTTAAGGTAAGCCGCATATTCGACTCTCAACTCTTCCGGAGAGGGAATTTTTTCTTCTTCCTTCAGCAGGCTGCTGAGGACTGAAACCTCCGAGTATTCCTGCTGGGCATGTTCTACAAAGCCCGCATGATAAATGTCAGCATGCCCTTCGAAAAGAACTTCAAGTTTCTCAAGCGCTTTTCCAGCGGTTTTAATGCTTTTGTCTGCCTTTTCAAAGTCCTGAGCATGCAGGGCGAATGATGCTGTCCTGCACTCCCTGACAACTTCCCGGGAAACTTTCAATCCTTCTTCCCTTATACTATCTTTAGCCTCAAAATTTTCCCTTATTCGGGCCGAAATTTCTTCAAGCACGGTTTTCATACCCCCTTTAATGCTTCTCAGTCTTTTACGTAGTTTAGCTTTTCTGCTTAAAAGTTGAATGCCCCTTATATACTTTATATTTGTTTTCCAGAATTTCGGAATTTCATCTGAGAAATTCTCTTCAAATATATTATGTCTATCATATTATGTCTATCGGTAAAATTTTTTTCTGTATTTTCCGAATCTAAAGTTCCTTAAATTTTCCCGCTTTGTATAAACTTAATTTAAAGTTCCCTAAATTCTTATCCTGTTCTCTACCATTTTTTCCGTTTTATCCTGTTACATTCTTTCCCAGCTTTGATCCTGTTACATTCCTGAGTTAAATTCCTGAGTTAAATTCCTGAGTTAATTCACTCCGGTTTTAAGCTCCAAGGTTTTAATCCAATTCCCGGAAAAAGGTATAAAAAAGAGAAAAAAGGTTTTTTCCTTGTCGGTATCCTTTAACTTCCACAAATAATTTTAAGACCTGCTTTAAATGGCTGGTAAATAATAAGATTATTTCCTTCCGGCTCTTTTTAGAATTAGTTGAAGTTTGGGATTTTTTAACAGGGTCGTCTCAAGAAACGTACCTGAGCTTGCTTACTTCCTGGAGCTTATCTGTTCTCAGCCTGTGCTCCCGGGCAAATTCCGTTTTTATATGGTTTAAGGAATCTATCTTTGTGTTATTATTCGTCTACAGGAATGGTCTCGAGCTGGCTTGAGAGGTTCCATATCAAAGTTCTCGTGTGCAGAGGAAGGTTAGGATCGTTGCTTATATCTTCGAGAATGGAAATGCTTGATGCTGCTCTAAGGAAGAGAGGTTCGGATTCGTTGTTCAGTATGTTCATAATTTCATTCACGGAACGCCTGATATTTCTTGGAACTGAAGAGTCGCTGGTTATACTGTCTAGGACCTGAAGACATTGTCTTATAACTTCTGCTGAATCATTTGATGACACTCGAATCACCTTCGCAGTCAATTATGATGTAAAAAATTAGAGCTAATAGATTAGTCTAAGACAGGCTTGGTATATAAAATATTATCGGTGATTTTTAAGGTTTCCTGCTTCAGGGTCTGCCCGTTGTGATTCCGGAGTTACTGCTTTTTCGAGTTACACAGGATGAAATTACCTCGTATACAGCGAGCTACAGGAAAAATTTTATAAAATAAATGAGAAGCAAATGCATAAGAAGCTGTGAATAAAGGAAGGTCAGGTATATGGATTCTGAGAAAGATAAAAAAGTAAAGCGAATAGCACGTTTTCTTGAATTAGGGGGCACTATGCTTGCCGAGCATTGTAAAGTCTGCGGAGCCCCAAAATTCCGTTATCAGGGTACAGTAATTTGCCCTATATGTGATGTCCAGGAAGAGGAAGAAGCTCCGGAACCAGCCGCAGAAGTTCAGGCTCCTGAGCCCGGGCCATACACGGAAAAAGACAGGCCCTCTTCTGACACTAAAAAGAGAGTCCAGGCACACAGGCAAAAACCACGGTTCGGGCTGAGAACCTCCGAAGTTGCCGACGAAGACGAAAAAATTTTCGAGCCGGTAGAAGAGGAAATTTCCAGAATATCTCCCGAAAAAAAGGAAGCAGGAAGGGCAGTCCCTGCAGCTCTTGCAACTCCCGCAGCCTTTGCGGCCCCTGCAACCCCTGCAACCCCTGCAATTCAGGCCGCACCTACAGGGAGAGTAGAAAAACCAGCTGCCGCATCGAAAATGTCCGGAATTCACGGAGACCGGAAAGTACTGGAAGACCTTCTCTTTAAAAAGATGGTCAATATTGCAGACTCCCTTCAGGATGAAATCGATCCGCGCAGTATTGCCGAGGATTTAGAATTAATTGAGAAAGGACTTGGGCTTGTAGAACGCCTGAGGCAGTTATAAAGGCAAAGGCAGAGGATAAGAAGGGAAAGGTAGAGAGGAAAGAAAGTAAAGTAAAAGATAGGGAAGAGATAACTGAAGACAAAAGACAGAGAAGACAAAAAGAAGGGAAAAGATAGGCAGGAGAAACAAGGAAAGATAGAGAAAAAAATAACTGAAGGCAAAGGACGCAAATAGAGAAAATAAGGAAGGGAAGAGAAAGAAGGAGCCTGAAGAAATTTGGTTCTTTTTCACTTATTCCTTATAAGGAGCCTCAAGGATTTCCCTGATTTTGTTTGCTCTTTTCGGCCCTATTAATTTTACCTTCCTGAGTTCCTTGGCGTCAGCCTTCATAACAGCCTCTACTGAGCCAAAGTGTAAAAGAAGATTTCTTGCAGCTTTCGGCCCTATGTCTGCGATCGAGGAGATCAGGTATTCCTGCTGCTCAGTAAGGGTACTGGCTAATTTTCTCCCATGAGGGTTGACCTCACGCTTATTTTCTATCTGCTCACGCTTTGCAAGTATTTTCAAGATTGCAGCAGTCTCTTCTTCGTCTCTTGAGTATAACAGCGACACCCCAAAATCAATTGCAATGGATACCAGGGAGCCGTAAATGGCATTCGGACTGATTTGCCTGGAAGTGAAAAGTTCTGTTCCTTCAATGATAAGAACAGGTTTTTCATACACTCTTGTAAGATCCGATAACTGCGCAAAGAGATTACGCTTTCCATCGATAAGAGAACTTGCAAAGTCATCCGTGCGCTTTCTTTCCACGGCAAGGCGGTCGCTTACAACGTAATCTCCGATTTCAAGCGTTGCAAAAGTGACTTCCAATCCAAGCCTGTCAAGAACATTTACAACCCCACTTTTCGTTTCCCTGTAGTCGACTACTATTTTCAGGGATTCGGGCCTGGTTTCCATCCCTGGTACTTCTGCGGCTGGTTCAGGTTCAGATTCAGGTTTAAATCCAGATTTCTTCCCAGAAAGGGTTTCGAAATCTACAAGGGTTTTTTGTCTTTCTTTTACGTTTTCCTCTCTGCTTTTTTCCCCGTCCTTTTGCTCTTCCCCCTTCTCGCTTTCTTTCCCAAGCCTGCTCTCATTCCCTTCCTCTTTTACACTCCTGTTCTCTTCTCCTTTTCTGACCCCGCAGTTCTCTTCTTTAATTTCTTCACTCGCCCTGTCGCAATCTGAGCCTGCAAGCATGTCCCTGCTGTCTACAGTCAAACCACTACTGTCTACAGCCTTATCCCTGTTATCTACTGTTAAACCACTATTTTCCTGCATTGGATCTTTGTTCTTCTGCACTGAATTCTTGTTTTCCTGCATTAAATCTCTAATTTCCGACCTATTCGCTGCCTTATTCTCATTTTCAGCTTCATTCTCCGGGTAATTCGAAGTAAAAGCTTCGGATTCAAAATCCGATAGTTTCAAACCTTGCTTTGAGTCTTTGGGACCAAACAGGGCTTCAAGCCCCTGCATGCTGTTCAGCATCCTCTTTTCCTTGTTCTTGCTGCTCCAGTAATAGGCTTCGTCGCGTGTACCCTTTGTCACCAGTACAATGACTCTGCCTTTATGCTGCCTGCCTGTCCTGCCCTTACGCTGGATACTCCGAATTTCCGAGGGAATGGGTTCGTAAAATAGTACCAAGTCCGTGGAAGGGATATCAAGCCCTTCTTCAGCAACTGAAGTGGCTACAAGTACGTTGTATTCTCCTGCCCTGAATTTATTGAGGATTTCCACCTGCTGTTTTTGTGTAAGCCCTTTGTCCTTACGGCGCGAAGCCTGTCCCACAAAGCGGATAGGTACAATCCCCGGAACTCCCGACAGGGCATTTGTCACTATCTCTGCCGTGTCCCTGTAATTCGTAAAAACAATTACCCTGGAGTCAGGGCTTCCTTTTAGCTGCTCGGACACGATTTTCCGTGCAAGCTCGAGTTTAGGATGTTCGACCTCGCATTCTTTTACCCTGTGAAAGGCTTTTCTCATAAAGAGATCGTCCATCAGTCTTTTTGCAGCCTTGCTCCCACTATTTGAAGAGGCTTCTGCATCCAGTTTCTCCAGGTACTTCCTGAGGGTCTCAAGCCCCTGGGTCTCAACCATTTCCACAGCATGGTTCACCTTTACCATTTCCGCAAGCACGGACATGGCAGTAAAAATTGCAGGATCGCCTCCCATTCGGATCTCGCCCTGGAGTTTCTTCTGGAGGAGCAGGAGATCTTTTTTGGAGACATATTTCCCGCTGCCTGCCGAAAAACCCAGACCTCTTATAATCCCGAGCCGATCATCAAAGATTTTTTCCAGATAGCCCCGGATTTCAGCCATTTCGGAAGGGAGATGGGCCTGAAGCCACTCTATCTCCTTTTCCTGCACATAAGGGCGAACATCCCTGTCTTTTTCAGTTTTCACCGAGACGTTCTCAACGTGCAAAGCCTGACAGACCTCAGAGATTTTTTCGTCCGAACTGCCCGGGCTTGCAGTAATTCCGAGCACATGGGGATTTTTTGCGCTCTCGAAGTACTTTTCCGCAATAAAAGTATAAGCGTAATTTCCGACTGCCCTGTGGGCTTCATCAAAGGTTATATGGCTTACATCCTCAAGGCTGATTCTTTTCGTAAGAAGGTCGTTTTCAATCACCTGAGGGGTGGATACTATCAGTTTTCCCTGGGCCCAGAGCTTTTCCCGCTCCGCAGGGGCAATACTGCCCGTAAAAGCCAGAACCTCTTCTTCGGGAAGAGCCATCACCCTTTTGAAAAAAGCTGCGTGCTGTTCCACAAGCGGCTTTGTTGGGGATAGAATCAGGGCTTTCCCTCCGAAACGCTGAAGCCTCGAGGCAATTACAAAAAGCGCTATAATGGTTTTTCCAAGTCCCGTAGGAAGCACAACAAGGCTTGATCCTTCAAGGGCCTTTCCTGCAAGATTCAACTGATAGAGCCTCTGCTCAACGGTATCGGGCTTTATCAGCGGGTGCTTCATGCAGGCTGGCTTCTCAGGAAAAAAACTTTCGTTCATTCTGCTTCAGGATCATTTATTTCGGATTAATTTGTCTCAGGTAGTTTATCTCAGATTAATTTATTTCAAATTAATTTATCTCAGGAATTTCTTACAAATTAACTTATTTCAAGTAATTTCTCTCAGATTAATATATTTCAGATTAATTATTTCAAGACTATTTTTTTCAGGGTCTTAATTCAACTATAAAAAATATAAAAAAATTAAAAATTTTGCTGCAGGCTTTTTAGCCCACAGCTCAGGAACTGCCAGTTTTTTAGTTTTAGAAATTAAAGGGCTTGCCTGCGGATTCGAAAGCCCTGCCTCTGTAAATGAGCTCGTAGAGCAAGTTTTCAATCCCTTTGATCGGAGCCCGGATCTGGCGCATGGAATCCCTGTCCCTGATAGTAACAGT
>CAZSVY010000273.1:0-5937 GCA_964610495.1 uncultured Methanosarcinales archaeon | reverse complement strand
TGCTGACATCTGCAGCGTTTTCATATTCCCTGTCCGGGATATCCTCAAGAATCTGTATTACTTCTTGAGGTGCCTTGTTATCTCTAGCTTTCTCAATAATTTCCTGCTTCCCTGCAGGATAATCCATACCCTTTAAAGCTTCCTGGGTTTCAATAGGAGGACTTCCAGCGCCTCTGTGGCTTATTCCTTCTCCCTGGCCTCCTCTTCCTGTGTCTCCTTTGAATTCCTTGCTGACATCCGCAGCGTTCTCATATTCCTTATCTGGAAGCTCTTCAATATCTCTCATCACATCTTCACTGGCTTGATGTTTTTTGGCGTGCTGAATAAGTTTCTCCTTATTTGCGGGATAGTCTATATCTTTTAGAGCTTTCTGAACTTCAATAGGACTTGATTCCATAAATTTCCCCCACGTGGTTATTTTTCTTCAAATCCTTTGTTAACTTTGGCAAAACTGGTGTACACTTTATCCGGAAGACTTTTAATGTCATCCAGTACATCCTCACTTGCATTATGCTGCCTTGCATGTTCAACAAGATCTCTTTTCTCTGCAGGATATTCTGTATCTTTCAAGACCTCCTGAACAGCAGCTGGACTTGTCTTCACAAGTATACCCCATGCTGGTGATTTTCCTTCAGTTTTTACATTCCTTTGAATTCCTTGCTGACATCCGCAGCGTTGGCGTATTCCTTGTCTGGAAGCTCCTCAAGCACTTTCATCACTTTTTGACTGGCTTCATGCTTTTTGGCGTGTCTAAGAAGATCTTCTTTCTTTGCAGGATAATCCATATCTTTTAAAGCCTTCTGGACTTCAATCGGACTTGTTTCCATAAATTTTCCCCCATATTATATCTATCTTCTTTAGTTTATTTTCCTTGGAATTCCTTGCTGACATCCGCAGCGTTGGAGTATTCTTTTTCCGGAAGTTCCTCAAGAACCTCAATTACCTTATCGCTAGCATCATGCTTCTTAGCGTGCTTAATAAGTTCCTTCTTGTGTACAGGATAATCGATATCTTTTAAAGCTTTCTGGACTTCAACAGGGCTGACCTGCATTAAATCCCCCCTTGTGTTTATTTTCCTCCGAATTCCTTGCTGACATCTGCAGCATTGGCGTATTCCTTGTCTGGAAGGTCTTCGAGAACCTCAATTACCTCACGGCTGGCGTCGTGTTTTTTAGCGTGCTCGATAAGCTGCTTCTTATTTACGGGATAATCTATATTCTTTAAAGCCTTCTGGACTTCAATCGGACTGGTTTGCATAAATTTCCCCCACATTTTGTGATTTTATATATTTTCTTGATTTCATACTGATATAGTCAGTATCGATATACTTTCTTACAATCAATGTATTTTATGGCAGAAAGTTTTCTCTGGACAGATTCTCTGGACAGAAAGTCTTCTCTGTCTTCTCGGTTGTCTGAACCCTTCTACTACCAAACCTCTGGTACTGTACTCTCAAATGTATTCGGCACTATCGATTGCATTATATTCGATAGTTCACCTTTTGCAGGGGAAAATCATTCTTTCGATACCATCCGGACCTATACTGGATTTACTCTAAAAGCCCCTGCTCAGTAAATCAGTACTCTTTTGGTTTTGGCGGTTTGATGCGTTCCCTTTCCAGACGTTCAATTTCTCTGGTAACGTCATCAGGGGTGTTATACTCTATTTCAGGTATCCCCCTCAGAAGGTCCAGAAAATCGCTGCTTGCCTGCTTACCTTCGGCAAACTTTACAAGGTCGTCTCTGCTTGCAGGATAACCTATTCCCCTGCCGGTTATAAATTCTTCAACCTCGCCTGGACTCCTTTTTATAAGTTCACCTCCCTGGATTCAGGTAGCTATTGCCCGTCCCAGTTAGTTGCCCACCCTCCATTGAGTATTATGTAAAGTATAATATAAAAAAGAATTCAACTCAAACGTTTAGTAGAAGATGATTATTGAGGTCGAGCAGCTTCTCGGTTTTTTTTAGAATTAAAGACAGAACATACCTGCAAACCAGGGTTTTTGGTTAGCATCTATTGAAAGGTGTGCCCTCAGAGATAGCTTGGTTTAAATCAGGCGAATTGAAGAAAAATGCCCCTTTGCAGCGGCAACAGATGACGAAAATTCACTCCATCAGGAAATCAATTCGCCACATATCTAGAAAAACTTTCTTGAAAGCTACCGAGGCTTAGAATTAACAAATGGAAATAAATTGATATGTATTTCGGCTTGTAGTTCTATGATATAAAACTAGCGCTGAACCTGTCTGAGGGTAGGCATGTCAATTTTCAGTACTGACCAGTTATCGAAGTTTATTTGCTCCTTATAAAGCATCAGGTAAAGTATTTGCTGCTATTGAAAAGTTTTCAGATGCCTGGCATATAAAAGATATTGTTTCCTTCTTTTAACTGAAAGCCTTTAATACGAGATTCTCTAGATAAGAGTCCAGACCACTAACAGCAAACTCAGGAAAAAATAGACCAGATGTAATTTTATGATCGCAGAAAATCTTCTAATCCTTATACTTGGCCTCGTTCTTCTGGTCAAGGGTTCAGATTACTTTGTAAAATCGGCTTCAACGATTGCAGAGAAGCTTGGTGTTTCCGAATTTGTAATAGGTCTGACACTTGTAGCAGTCGGAACATCAATCCCGGAACTTGCTTCGTCAATAGCTGCTTCTCTCCAGCAGGCAAGCGGTATCGTAATCGGGAACGTCGTTGGGTCAAATATTGTAAACATAGGGTTCATTGTCGGGCTGGCTGCAGTTATCTCTCCAATGAAAACCGAAATAGAGATGCTCAGGAGAGATGGTTATATCATGCTTCTTGCAGCTGTGCTCTTCTTTGTATTTGTCCTGAATGGAGAACTCTCAATACTGGAGTCAGTCTTTTTCATACTGATCTTCATAGCCTATGTATTTTTCCTGTTTGAGGAAGCCGAAAAATACGAAGGAAAGCTGCATTTCAAAGAATTCGTAATATACTTCTTTAAGTTTGAATACATAAGCAGCGCAAGGCAAAAGTTCAATTGCATAAGAAATGGAAACGCCGGAGATGAGAACTGCCCGCCCAGGGAAGGTTTCGCAAAAGATATCCTGATCCTGATAGTAAGTTGTGCAGCAATTGTAATCGGGGCAAGGTATTTTGTGGACAAATCAATCTTCTTTGCAGAACTGTTTGGAGTTCCTGAAACCATAATAGGTACCACTCTCGTAGCAGTCGGCACTTCCCTCCCGGAACTTGTGGTGACACTATCTGCAGCAAAACAGGGTTTCGGAAGTATAGCCCTTGGCAATATTATAGGCTCGAACATCGCAAACATATTTTTGATTCTCGGACTTTCAGGGTTGATCTATCCTGTAGCTGTCGAGCAAATAAGTCTATCCTTTACGACTCCGGCTATGATTTTAATAAGCGTTATACTCCTCGTGTTTATCAGTACAGGCTGGGAAATAAAAAGGTGGGAAGGAGTGGCTTTAATAGCCTTTTATGCAGCTTTTCTTATAGTACTGTTCAGGATAGGGTGAAGAAGTCGAGAACCGAAAAATTCCCGGAAAACAGGCCAGGGTTAAAATCTCTGCCTGTTTTACAGAAAACTTCAAATTTTTTGCTGCTTTCTCGGATCAGGTACTTGAGCCCTGCTAGTTTTTCCGATACTTAAGCTCTGCTAGTGCCTTGCCAGTTTTCCCGAAGCTATTTCAGGCTAATATCTCCGGGCTCGAAGTATCCTGTGAAAAAGCAATTTAAAATCCGTGCCGCCACTGCTACTTTCCTGCCAGTTAAAGTAAACTCAGCAATAACTGTATCAGGATCAGCAGGATAATCAACCCGATAATTAATCTTAGAATCCCGACCACTATTCGTATACCCCCGTTTATAGATAAATAAAATATAATTTTCATTTAATTTAAATATACAGCATGCTTCGGGAAAATCCTCAGGTGTTAGATAAACCGACAATAAACATAAGTAAACCTGAAAACAAAGGAATCAAAAAATTGTCATTAAAGAAGAATTTGAATATCATTTGCGAATTAAATTCCCGGATTGTCTGCAAACCTATAACGCTTTCCAGCAGCATCCCGCCTGCAGCCCCGATAAAAGCCTGCACAGGGGTCACAAAAAATAAAGACGCTAAAAAGGCTGCTGTTATACCTGAGACTGTCCCTTCTACGGTTTTTTCCCCCGAATATGGCAACTTATGCCTGCCTGCCAGTACGCCTACGGCGGTTGCTACCGAGTCTCCGAACGCAACTATTGCAATCGAAGCATACACGATTTCCTCAGGAAATAATATATAAGAGAGGGTTATTCCGCAAAGGAGCAGGATAGTTCCTTTAAACGGTATAGTCTGCTTCGAAGGCCTTCCCCATCTGCACAGGAAAGTAGATAATGGAAGCGGTAGCTTATCCAGGATAATAGCTATTGAGATTGTCACATAGGAAGCAAGCAGAAACAGCAGGAGAGTCAGAGCCATATCTCCGGCTGCCCGGATTAAAAGAATTAAAGTTATACCGGTGAACAGGTGTATTAACTGGCGCTCAACCTCACCTTTAAGAGCGGCTTTTTTATCGAGGTAATCGCACTTTAAGTCCTGGATGTATTCATTTGCCATGAAATCACTTTTTAGTGACCTTACACAGGTTTTTAGTCCCAATAGGCTACCGGAAAAAGATCTGAAAATAAAGGCTTGAAATGTAAGTCTTTTTCCTGAATTTTGCTTATAAAAGAAACATTTCCTGAAATATATAAATATATACATAATAAGTTTACAGAATTATAGGAACAGGAAATCCGGAATTCGATTTATAGATAGAAAATCAGGATGTTCAACTTAAATTAACCAGCGAGGAGATAAGACTCTATGCTAAGAAGTATCTCTCCCGGATTTCAGCCGGGACAACCTTTAAAGGTATTTGTGCACCCAAGAACTATATTCTTCAACACCCAGTAATGATGGGGGAATAGAAATGCCAACAATAGTTCACTTTGACATCCCGGCGGATGATCTTGAGCGGGCACAGAGTTTTTATTCCAGGCTATTTGGCTGGAAGTTTGAAAAGCCCATAGAAACCATGGAATACTACCTGGTTGAAACTGAAGACCTTGAAGGGAATTCCGGGCCAGGGGGAGGCCTTGGAAAAAGGGAAGCTGCAGATCAGAGAATGATGAATTATATAGGTGTTACCTCAGTGGACGAGTACCTGGAGAAAATTGAAAAACTCGGAGGTAAGGTGCTCATGCCAAAAACCGCTGTTCCCGGTATGGGATATCTTGCAATCTGCATGGACACTGAGAATAACCCCTTTGGGATCTGGGAAGAGAATGAAGAAGCTAAGTAATTTTAAATTAGCAAAGATGTCTTAAATTTAGCAATAGATACGTTTAAATTAGCACAAATATCTGTTTTCAAAGATATAGAATATTTTTGAAATAAAAACGATGTCTATTTTTATATTCAACTTCCAGCCAATAAAGTTACAAGCATAGGTATCCCTGATTTTTCAGATCATATTATCCGCATGGGCGGTTGAAACACCCCTGAGACTCTTATATTATACTTATAGTCTCGCATTTTATATTCGATGTTTCTGGCTCCATTTAAATCAGCATTAAGCTCAAAACCACAGGTATACCGCAACTACATAAGGCCGCGTGAAGCCCCTGGCGGCAAAACGCCTGCCGAGACTTGTGGAAACAACTCAAGTTCAACAACCGATGGATTATCCTATACTACACGCGAGTCAAAAAAAACAACTTAATACACTGTATATTTTTTTCACCTGGGATGCTCTATGAGCCACAGCGGGTTCCCATACAGGTCTACTATGAGCGCCTGGATACCATAAGGCGCCTCTCCCGGCTCTTCCACTATTGTTACGCCCTTCGATCTTAGCTCATCGCACGTCTTCTTGCAATCATCGACTTTAAACATCAAGGCTGGAGTTTTACCTATGA
>CAZSVY010000272.1:0-3105 GCA_964610495.1 uncultured Methanosarcinales archaeon | reverse complement strand
GTCGTCCGTCTGAAATTGAGAAAAGAGCTGCAAACAATCCAGAATAAACTGGGAATTCCAGTAATCTTCATTACCCATGACCCTGTCGAAGCCTTCACCATGGCAGACAGGATGGTAGTTTTCGATAACGGCAGGGTACAGCAACTTGGCTCACCTGAGGATGTATTCTATCATCCGAAAACCCGTTACGTAGCAGAACTTGTGGGTTTCTCGAACCTCTTTGACGATGCCGTGGTAGAAGGGCATGGGCACGGAGACGAGTGTACTTTCCTCTGGTCCCTGGGTACGGAAATTACAGCTCCCTACATCAGGCGGATGGCAGGCGATAGAGTCAGCTGGGGAATAAGGCCTGAGAACATCGAACTTGTGGACAGTGCCGCTGCCCGCACAATCCGGACGGAAGACCAAAAGAACCTGCTCGGCGGCGTGATAAGGAACGTCGTGAACAAGGGCGCAAGCAGGATAATGTCCCTGAACTTAAAAGGCAGCGAAGCCGTCCTGAATATTGAGGTTACAAACCATATCTTTGATTCGTTAAAAATAGGAAAAGGAGACGAATGCATGGTAAGGATCAGGACTTCAGATATGATTGTATTTTAATTCGCTTATGATCCTATTTTATGGGATATATCTTATGATCCTATTTTATGGGATATATTGTTTTAAACACGGGGAGTTTCCTTTCCGATAAAAAAGGAAGCTTCTGCCCTGATTCTCGATATTACATCTCTAGATTATTCTCTTTTTACAGCCTTCAGGATCGCTGCCCCTTCCACACTCTCAACCTCTACTGCGAAGCCCACATCTTCAAAAAGCCCTCGCCATCCGGCTTCCGAGAGTTGAGGCCCGTGATGATGTTGTTGTGCAAGCGGCTCGACTGCGATCAACAGGCCGCCATTTTTAAGCACTCTCTTTATCTCAAAAAGGGCAAATTTAATGTCTTCAAGGTGATGAAGCATGAAAAAGCAGGTAGCTATATCCGCCGAACCGGCTTCAAAAGGCAGGGCATAGGCACTTCCTGTCCTGAACTCAACATTCGGCACGCCAAGGAGATCGGCATTCATCTGGGCCTGGCCAGTAAGAGAATCGTGAAGATCGATCCCATAAACCTGCGAGTCGGGATTATTTTTTGCAAGCTCCAGGGTAAGGCTTCCGAAACCGCTGCCAATATCCAGGATCGTTTCCCCTTTTATGTCAGGAAGCACAGCAGGAAGCACCTGTGCCCGCACACGGGCCATGCGGTCTTCAGGAAATGTTGCTTGCTTCGCTTTTTCCGCATCTATTGTTGTAAAAGGAAGGATAGCATAGACCTTTGACCCGTTAACTGCAATAAGCCCTCTTACGTAAATCCTGCCTGTTTCAGCTACTATAGATTCCACAACCGAAACTCCGACATTCCCGCAAAAACGCATGTTCCATTCTTCCTTTTTCTCAGGAAATCGGATATCCAGGGGCGTATGTACCACAATATAATGAGAATATTCCGGCTTGAAATAATCCGACACGGATTCAGGCTCATTCAGGTGGATCTCACTGACACTCTCCCTGAAAAGGGCAAGAATTTGCAGGGAAACCTCGTCAGCCTCGTTTCTTATGCTTCCAATTTCTCCGAACATACCTCTAAGTTTGCTTTCGGGGAATAAAAGCTCTCTTACAGCAACGATAGATAATAGCAGAGCGAGCTCAGAAAAGACATCACGGATTTCCCCTTTTCGGAAAAAGCCCATCCACTTTAACATTTTTTTATCAAACTAAGTAAAGATTTAATGTGCCAATGGATATGTTTAAATAGTATAAAGTCGGATACGAGATACCTATTGGTGGTCAAGATGAAATATATAATCGCAATGATAAGGCCGGAAAGACTTGATGCGGTCAAACGAGAGCTTCAGAAACTTGAAGTAAACAGATTAACAGTATCATCCGTCGCTGGCTATGGTGTGCAAAAAGGGCATCTGGAGATTTACAGGGCAACAGAACATGAAGCAAACCTGCTTGAAAAAATCAAGATTGAAATCGCAGTCGAAGATCATTTCCTTCAACCAGTTATTGAAGCAATAAAGACCGGAGCAAAAGGCAGTGACGGTTATATTGGAAGTGGCAAGATATTTGTGCTGCCACTTGATGATGTGATACGAATTCGCACGAACGAAAGCGGACCTGACGCTTTATGAGGGGATAAATATGGCTATCGAAGCAGCAGACACAGTATGGGTATTGATTTCATCTGCATTAGTATTATTAATGGTTCCCGGACTGGCACTATTCTACGGCGGGCTGGTCCAGCGTAAGAACGTCCTGAGCAGCATGATGCACTCCTTTGTTGCGATGGGCGTAATGGCTCTGGTATGGGTATTAGTAGGTTACTCGCTTGCTTTTGGAGAAGGCAACTGGTTTGTGGGTGGCCTTGAACATGCGTTCCTGAACGGGATTGACGCGTACTCGGTAACGGGCACAATTCCGACCTATGCATTTGTTGCATTCCAGGGAATGTTTGCGATAATTACACCTGCCCTGATTTCAGGTGCAATTGTAGGACGTGTAAAGTTTAAATCTTACATCGCGTTCATTGCCCTGTGGGGGCTTCTTGTATACGCACCTGTCTGCCACTGGGTCTGGGGCGGAGGGTTCCTGACAGGAGAAGCTCTGGACTTTGCAGGCGGCACGGTTGTCCATATAACTTCAGGTATCTCCTCGCTTGCAATCTTAACTTACCTTGGCAAGAGAAGGGGCTACGGAGTAGATGCAATAAAACCGCATAACGTTACTCTGACACTCCTTGGAACCGGGCTGCTCTGGTTTGGATGGTTCGGATTCAACGCAGGGTCTTCCCTTGCTGCAAATGAGATCGCAGCTCTTGCATTCATTACAACGCTTATAGCTCCTGCAGCCGCAGGGTTTGTCTGGATGGCACTCGAATGGCACCACCTGGGGCACCCGACTGCTCTTGGATTTGCAACAGGGGTCCTGGCAGGGCTTGTTGCAATAACCCCGGGTGCGGGTTTTGTCACGCCAATGGCAGCAATTCCTATAGGTATTATCACAAGTTTCGTATGTTATAAAGCTGTGGAACTCAAAGGAAGGTTCGGATATGACGATTCTCTT
>CAZSVY010000271.1:0-2605 GCA_964610495.1 uncultured Methanosarcinales archaeon | reverse complement strand
GTTTCCGAACTCGGGCTTGAAAACAATGTAGTATTCCATGACAAATTTGTCGAAAAAGAAGAGCTCTGCAATTATATCCTTGCCAGTGACATTTATGCATCCCCCTACCTTTCCAGAGAACAGATAGTAAGCGGCGCATTGCCCTCTGCTATAGGCATGGGAAAAGCAATAGTTTCCACTCCTTACTGGTATGCCCAGGAAATGCTTTCCGATAACCGCGGTTTACTCGTAGATTTCGGAGACACGGACGGCTTTAAAAAATCTCTTTTACATTTAATTGAAAATCCAGAAGAGTGCAATAATATGCGGAAAAAGGCGTACGATTTTGGCAGAAAAATGACATGGAAAAACGTAGGTGGGGGATACAATAAGGTTTTCAGTAAAGCTTTAAAGAAATATAATACCCATCACAGAGTACAAAATCAATTTAATTTCCTTCCAAACCAGCTGCCTGAAGTAAAACTTGATTTCCTCCAGCTATTGACTGATGATGTGGGTATCATTCAGCACACCAATCTTGGTGTACCGGCTCGTCACCACGGGTACAGTACTGACGATGTGGGCAGGGCTCTTGTTGCACTGACACAGTTGATCGATAGTCAGGAGAAAGCCGAAGAGCTCTGGAAGTTAATTACAACATACATTAGCTTTCTTGGATATGCCCAGACCGATACAGGGCATTTCCATAACTTCATGAGCTATAAAAGAGAGTTTTTGGACGAAAAAGGCAGTGAAGACACTCTTGGGCGTGCTATCTACGGACTTGGACATGTGGTAAGCTGTTCTTATCTCTCAAAAAATATACGCACGCTTGCACATAACCTTGTCAGCAAATCCAGGCCGGAAATGATAAATCTGAGCCATCCGAGGGCAAAAGCCTATACAATGTGCGGGTTGTATGAGATGCTCAGGGCAGATGTGGATGCGGATGAATTTGGGTCTATTTTCAATTCACGCAGGGACACTTTCAAGTCCGTAGACTCTTTTATAGAGAAAGACACCTTTGAATCTATATTTGTCAACCACGCAGATTCTCTGGTTGATTTATATGAGACTAACCATAAAGAGGACTGGAACTGGTTTGAACCCACAGTTACCTACAGCAATGCAAAATTAAGTGAATCTCTTTTACTGGCATATAATTATACCAAAGACAGAACTTACAGAAAAATTGGCCTTGCTACACTGGATTTCCTTACTGAGATTCAATGGAGAGGCGACTTTTTTGACACCGTTGGAAACAAGGGATGGTACTCTTATGATGGACAAAAGCCGATTTTTGACCAGCAGCCTATAGAGGCAGGTTACCTGACTCAGGCTTATGTCTCAGCTTATGAGATTGTGCGTGAAAGGAAATATCTGGAACTCGCAAAATATTCTTTTGAATATTTCCTGGGCAGAAACCACTTGCGAACTGTTATGTACGATTACTCAACAGGTGGGGTATGCGACGGGCTCAACTCTGACGGAATGAACTGTAACCAGGGTGCAGAATCCGTAATCTGCCTCCTTATGGCTTTGAGCTCTTTAAATAAACACACAAATAAAATCATCAGTACAGCGTTCCAGCCCAAAGTAAGTGACGGGATTGTGCAAAAGAAAAAGAGCCTACCATCAACAAATCAGGCAGAATTAGGGAGATAATATGATGTGGAAAGATCACGGAGAGCTGTTCCAAAGGTGTGAGAAAAATCCTATACTTACTGCTGAAGATTGGCCGTATAAGGCTCATTCAGTGTTTAACCCTGCAGCGACTATAGTTGATGGTACAACTTTATTAATGGTGCGTGTCGAAGACCACAGGGGCTTTTCTCACCTTACAGTAGCCAGAAGTAAGAACGGAATTGACGGCTGGGAAATAGACACAGAGCCAACCTTTACTCCGGACCCTGTAAACTACCCTGAAGAAATATACGGCATTGAAGATCCACGTATAACTTACATAGACGATATGGGAAAATGGGCTGTAGCGTATACGGCTTTTTCGGACTCAGGCCCTTTACCAGCTCTAGCCTTTACAGAGGACTTTCGTAATTTTGATCGAGTAGGAGCTACCCTTCCGCCTGAAAATAAAGATGCTGCTATTTTTCCTGTAAGATTTAAAGGCAGGTGGGCAATGTTGCACAGGCCTGTATCTGGTGGTGCGAAGGCAAATATCTGGATATCCTTTTCCCCTGATATGAAATACTGGGGAGAACATGAGGTTCTTCTGTATGCTCGAGAAGGTGGATGGTGGGACGCCCGAAAGATCGGATTATCTCCGCAGCCACTCCGTACTCCTGACGGCTGGTTAATCATGTACCATGGAGTACGCCAGACGACATCTAAAGCAAGTTATCGGCTTGGGCTGGCCCTTCTTGATCTTGAAGACCCCAGGAAAGTGCTCCACAGGTCAGAGGGATGGGTTTTCGGGCCTCGTGAAATGTATGAACGCAGTGGAGACGTTAATGATGTTGTTTTCCCCTGCGGATGGGTCTTAGTGGATGATGAAATCCGCATTTATTATGGAAGTGCTGATATGTCTGTATCAATGGCCAGCGCAAAACTTAGTGAGGTCCTGCAGTATATCCATGGGTGCCCTGAAACACAATGCCCTGAAGAATAC
>CAZSVY010000270.1:0-5825 GCA_964610495.1 uncultured Methanosarcinales archaeon | reverse complement strand
ACAGAATTTAATACTGTTCCAGCTATATTCCTGAAGAATTCATTATCCGGATATTGAACCAGTCCTATCAGGGAGGAAAACTGCTTTATTCCCATCCGGCGAAAAATGGGGAAAAAACTCGCTTGACATATCGCAAACGCTATTTTTTCCGTCCTGTCAAATTTATTAAATAGATGTCAAAAATCTGTTTTAATTGGAATCAAATTGGAGTTACGAAGTATCTTTGAGCCGTCTGGAGGCTATTCAGCTCCGGATGCAACAGTTGTGTGAGGTAAGTTTAACATCTGAGCACCTGGTATCGGAATAGGTTTCAGACGACACCGCACTGCACGGCGTTAATAATAAGAGGATACCAGGAGGAAACAGGCTATTTTTATATAGATCCCCATAATCCACACTTCACGAACATGTAATCAGAAGATATAATAATAAAAATAATAACAAGCTTCACGGTTTATTCTCATGTAATATATTCAGGGATCTGTAATTAATAGAAGAAATTGGGTGTTTAACAGAAACCCGGAACGAAGAACCTTGTCAGCTTACCCCAATTAACCAGGGCTTTGAAAAACACGAGGGCCAGTGATAGTAATTTTTTGATACTGTAAGCGCGCATCAGTACGCAACTTTTATAAAGGTTAGAAACGATTAATTCCCAGGTTTTGCGAATTACAGTGCAAAAAACTTATGATATAAAAACACGTTATTACGGAATAAATTGGTTTTTGTTAGTGTCTATACCAACAAAAGTGACTCATCAAAGGACTTAAATAGAATAGGACAGTTATTGATTGTTTGAAAGATTTAGTGAAGATCAGGGTTGGGAAAAACTCAAAGAAAGAAGTTTGACTGTGACAAAAATTAGAATGTTGATACCTTCTACCTTAGTTAATAATTTTATGCTAAAAGTTTAATTAAAAAAGTATTGAATTAAAAGTTAAAGATTGGTAATTGATTGAGAGCCCTGTTTGATGACCCTTTGGGCTCTCAATCGGTGAAACCCCCCCTTGAAGAATACTCCCATATATTCTTCATATAGTTATAAGAGAAACATTGCAGACATCCAATTGGTTGTGATTGGTTGTGGTGATTGATTGAGAGCTCCTTATGTGATCCCTGAGCTCTCAATCGGATGAAACCCCTACAAAAAACTCCCCATACGCTATGCACAAGAGTACACTATTGCGCTTCTCTTACAACTACATCCTTCTAATGCTGAAATTGTATATATAATAAATTACGTCAAATATTCAATTGCCTATCGTTTTTGTATTACCATAAACTTTTGAGTAGGGGAACAATTTACAACACGCTTCAAAAACATAATAAATCCTTAAAATATGCTGGCATCTAATTTTTCAATGGCTTTAAATTTTAAAGCAAAAGAATTAACGAATTGAAATATAATGAAAAAAGAAAATCGACCTGAATGGCCGATTAATACTACCTGAGTGGTAATAATATTTGATCGATTGCTGTCTTTAATCAATTGCCGTCTTTAATCAACTGTGTTTTCATCCTGCTTTTTAAGAAGTTCCACAGCCAGCTCCCTGAGTTTGTACTTTTGAATCTTACCGCTTGCTGTCAGGGGATATTCGTCCACGATGAAGACATGTTTCGGAACCTTATAGCGAGCGATCCTGCCTACGGCATAATCCCTTATGTCGGCTTCGGTAAGGTCTGCACCTTTTTCGAGAATCACAAAAGCCCCTACGATTTCCCCGTATTTCCTGTCAGGGATTCCCACAACCTGGGCATCTTTGACTCCTGGCATGGCATGCAGGAATTCTTCAATCTCCCGTGGGTAGACGTTTTCCCCTCCCCGGATGATCATATCCTTAATCCTGCCTGTAATCCTGTAATAGCCGTTCTCGTCGCAGGTCCCAAGGTCCCCGCTATGCAGCCAGCCACCTTCGTCAATTACTTTTTTCGTCTCCTCGGACATTTTATAGTAACCTTTCATAATGTTGTATCCGCGACAGCAGATTTCTCCGACAGTGTTTGGAGGCACCGGCTCATTGTTATTCGGTTCTACCACCCTGACCTCGACTCCGGGGAAACATTTTCCCACAGTTTCGACCCTCAGTTCGACAGGATCGTCCACAGTCGTCTGAGTCATGCCAGGAGAAGCTTCCGTAAGCCCGTATACACTCGTAATCTGATAGCAGTGCATGTCTTTTACGACCTTTTTCATGGCTTCTACAGGGCAGGTCGAACCAGCCATAATCCCGGTTCTCAGGGAGGAGAGGTCGAACATATCGAACATTGGGTGCGTGTACTCGGCAATAAACATTGTAGGCACGCCGTAAAGAGCCGTACATTTCTCTTTCTGGACTGCCGCAAGCACGAGCAGGGGATCGAAAACCTCGAGCATAACAAGCGTTGCCCTGTGAGTCAGAATCGCCATAACTCCGAGCACGATCCCGAAACAATGAAAAAGAGGCACAGGCAGGCAGAGCCGATCTTCGTGTGTGAACTTCTGGCGGTCGCCTATGGAGAGCCCGTTATTCAGGATATTTTTGCTGGTCAGCATAACCCCTTTCGGGAAACCCGTAGTCCCTGAAGTGTACTGCATATTGACAACATCGTCTCCGGTCACACCAGCCAGAATCTCCCTGAGCTCGTCGTCGGGGTAGTGGCTGCCAAGAAGCATAAGCTCACTGGTATTATACATCCCCCTGTGCTTTTCCTGACCTACGTAAATTACACTCTTAAGATAGGGAAAGTTTTTGCTTTTCAGGCGCCCTCTTTCACAGTTCTTGAGCTCAGGAACCAGTTCATTGATTATTTCAAGATAATCAACATCCCTGAAACTATCGATCAGAGCCAGGGCTTTCATATCGGACTGTTTTAATACGTATTCGACCTCATGGCTCTTGTAGGCAGTATTTACAGTAACAAGTACTGCTCCGATCTTTGCCGTGGCAAACATGAAGGTAAGCCAGTCAGGAACGTTTTTTGCCCAGATTCCTACATGGTCTCCTTTTTTTATTCCTATAGCTAGCAGCCCTTTTGCAAGGTTATTGACCCTTTCGTTGAATTGCCCATAAGTAAAACGGAGATCCCGATCCGGGTAAATGATAAACTCGTGGTCAGGATCTACAGCCACCTGTTTTTCAAAGTACTCACCGAGGGAGTCTTCTATAAGATGCATAGTTTCAGCCTCTCACTTGCATTATCTATCTTTTAGAAACCATTGGCTTACGAACTGAGGCATTTAACCTCAAAGCCCGTTTGCGGGAGGCAAGTATATTCAGATCGAGCAGGGAGAATCCGTATCCATTTCAGCTGTATCCATTGCAGGAAGCATATGCGCTTTCAGAACATCCCGGACCGAATCCGGAAGGGGGTTTGCCTTCTGGAGCTTGAAGTCGTAATAGACCAGCACTGCCTGGCCCCTGACCTTAAGCTCTCCCTCCTGCCAGGCTTCATGCCCGACAGTAAAGGAACTGTTTCCGATCTTTGTAATAAAAGTCCTGATCTCTACATCCGATCTGAAATACATCTGGCGCAGGAAATCAAATTCCGTCCTGACCAGAATGAGATGCCATACATCGGGGCTAAGATCAAGATCCGGTGAAAAAAGCCGGAATACGGAGTTTCTTCCAATTTCGAACCAGACAGGGAGGACAGTAGTATTCACATGCCCAAGCCCGTCTATGTCCCCAAAGCGCGGAGTAACAATTGTACTGAACATTTTGGATTCCCTTAACTCTGAAATACTTGTATATATTTTTAAATCCAGAACTTCTCGCCAGTTTAAGCTAAGTTCTTACTCTCTTTTCTCACCTGGCTGCAACTTTAAAGGGGAGCATAGACTACAGCCAGAATTCTTGCATCTCCTTCTCCTGCTGCATGAACATCGTGCGGGACAATCGAGTCATAGTAAATGCTGTCTCCTTCGTTCAGCCTCTGAATATCCTTTCCGTAGAAGATCTCGATTTCTCCTAACATGACATAGATGAATTCCTCTCCTTCGTGAGAAGAGAGCTTGTGGCTTTCGTAGGGGGAGGGATGAATATCTATAATAAAAGGCTCCATATGGCGGTCTGCTTTATCCGAGGCAAGAGAGTAAAACTCAAGAGCACTCTTTTTCGGCCTCTCAGTCTTGCCCGAAAAACGAACTACATTCTCTGATCGCCCTGCCCTAACAATTACAGGTCCGCTCTGGGGCATATCGTCCAGAAAAGTACCGAGGCGGACGCCTAAAGCCCGGGCAATCTTTAAAAGAGGCGTTAAGGACGGAACTAGGGCTCCGTTTTCTAGCTGCTGGATTAGTTCCTCGCTGCTCTGACTGGCTGAAGCCAGTTCTTCAACGGTCATTTCCTTGGCTTCTCTAAGCTGGCGTATCTTACTACCGACACGGTTCTCTTCTGACATTTTTCAGTTTCCTCACAAATTCTCTAGGGTAGCGGACCCGGCAGAAAAATATAAACCAGAATCCTGTTGATAGCCTTTAAGGCTTATTTCTTTTGGATCTATCTATTATAAAAAATATACGTTCGGGTTCGCTTTCAACCGTTGCGCCGGTTGATCACGCCGGATAGGGCTTGGGGATTATAAGTATTCTTCAATCACAGGCGCTCGCCGTTTTCGATCAAACCTTTTTTGAAAAGGTTTGCGCTCAAGCCTTTTTTGAAAAGGCCTGTGATCACGCCAGGGTTTTCAGCATGAAGTCCAGATATGTAGGAGAAAGACAGTAAAACAGGTAGAAAATAGATAAAAAGCATGTAAAAATAGATAAGAAGCAAGTAAAAAAGAGATGAAAAGTAAGTGAAAAGCACATAAAAAAGATGAGAAGAGATTAAAAAAGGTAGAGATCTGACCTTTTACTCAAACTGGAAGTTGCAACTTATGCCCTCAGGATCAAAACAGAGGTTGCAGGATACGCACCTTGCCTTTTTAACCTCTCCGGATTTGAATTTCAAAACAATGTCAGGTTCGCTGATAAATACCCTGCTCATTGAAACCAGGTCTGCAAACCCGTTTTCAAGCAGGTAATTAATAACCTGAAGCGACCTGATGCCGCCTACGAGAATGATTGGAATATTCACTGCGCTTTTTATTGTTTTAGAACAATCCCTGAAATATGCTTCTTTGGCAGGAGCGTTGATTGCGGTCCTTATAGTTACCCCACCTGTCTCACCTATTCCTCCGCTGACCTCAATTGCACAGACTCCGGCTTTCTCCAGAAGCTTTGCAATTTCTACGGCCTGGAAAATGTCAAGTCCCAGTTCAGCCTTTGAACAGCCAGGCTGGAAACCATCGGTCGAATTCAGTTTGATCAGAACGGGAAAAGAATTTCCGGTCTCCTCTTTTATGCGCCTGACAATTTCCGTGACTATTCTTGCCCGGTTTTCCACCGAGCCTCCCCAGATGTCGGTCCGCCTGTTCGTATAGGGAGAGATGAAATTACTTAAGAGGAAGCCGTGGGCACAGTGGAGCTGTACCCCGTCAAAACCTGCTTTTTTTGCCCTGACAGCCGCTTTTGTGAAAGCTTCGATCACTTCCAAAATTTCCGGTTCGGTCATTTCCCTCGGTACAACTGCCGAGTGCCCGTCTTTTACTTCCGACGGAGCCATGGGAACGGGATATTCGTCCGAAAGGCTTGCCTGCCTCCCTCCGTGCACGATCTGGAGCACTATTTTGCTTCTGTACCTGTGTACCCTTTCGGTTATCCTACGGTAAGGTTCAATAAAACGGTCATCATAGATGCCCTGCTGGTAGACATCACTCTGCCCGCCCGGAAGAACATAGGAATAGCCGGTTATGATAAGTCCGACTTCATTTTTTGCAAGCTCTTCATAAAGGTCTCCGAGCCGCGA
>CAZSVY010000269.1:0-2558 GCA_964610495.1 uncultured Methanosarcinales archaeon | reverse complement strand
TGCAAGCGTCTTCCTTGCAAACGCACTGCAAGGGGCAAGTTCCTTAAGAAGAGAATCATTGTTTTCAGCTTTGTAAATTCGGTCCCCTTCCAGGACGAGGGCGAGTTTGAGGGCCTGCCCGCGTTCTCTGTTGCTCAGGCCAGTGGACAGTTTTGCAAACTGGCGGCCCAGGCAGTTATCACATACAGGACCTTCGTGCAGAATCTTCTTTGAAATTTCAAGTACATCCATTTTCTTTCACTTTCTTTAAGCTCTTTGTTCGGGAAATAGACCTGAGTAAGTAATCAGGAAACGAGGGATAAATACTGGATAAGAGCGATTGCCTTAAAGACGATACGTTACTGCCAGTACCCGGAAATGCAGATCTTTGGAAAATGCAAATCTCCGGAAAGAATTCCGGGAAAATTACATCCGGATAAGTTTCTATTCTGATACAGGGAATTGAGATATAACTTTTTGTGTTAAAACAAACTCGGAATTGCAGCTCAATCCTGATTGTAACTCACTGCTGATTGCAACTCAATCCTGAATTCAACCATTCCTGTTGCAATTCGGCCCTGAGTGCAATTTAATCCTCGACCATGCGGTCAGCTTCTCCGGGTAATTCACCTCTTTCCGCTTCAGCCCTGTCCAGTTCATTGTGCACAAGGGTTATACAGTGGTTGGAATGAAGGGAAAGGGGGCCTACCGAGATAATTTTCACCCCTGCCTTCAGGAGCTGCTCTTCCTCTTCTTCGGTAACTCCGACATGATCTCCCAGAATAAAGACCGGGTCCCGGATTTCACTTGCAAGCGTTCTGACGTCCTCCCCATCCTCTCTCAGGTAGAGCAGGGTGCGGCCTTCAAACTTCGAGAGCAGGGAACCGAGATCTCCCCTGCGAATCCAGACGCCCGGAGTGGAACGGATATCCTGTTCGGTTGCATCCTTTTGAAGGGCTTTCTGGATAAGCGAACCGCTGCTTCGCTCGTCCGGGTTAAGGTATCTCAGGTGGAGCCCTTCAAACCTGAGGATTTTTCCGGGATCAGGTTCCCCCAGTAGAAGCAGGTGTACATTTACATCCCTGCGCATTCCGAAAGAGAGAAAAAGGGCAGAACTCACGCAGCGGCAAAGGATATCCATTCTTCCCGCAGAACCTGGAAGATCGTTTAAAGAAATATCACCGCTTGTCTTTGCCTTATGCCCTATAATAACGATATCGCGCATGGGCACTATATTTACGTAAGGGATATAAAAAACCTTTTTAGAAAAAAGGTTCATCAAAAAATCTCTTTAGAAAAAAGGTTTATCAAAAAATCTTTTTAGAAAAAAGTTATCAAAAAATTCGATATAAAAAACTTTTTTGCGAAAAGGTTTATCAAAAAAGCGATACGAAAGGATCTTTTGAATAATTACAAATTATAAGACTCTGCAAATAAACACGAATAATAGGACCCTTACTGATAATTACGAATAACAGGACCGGATAAGGATGAAGATATTAGCTATTTCTGACCCCCACGGGGATTATTCGAAGATAAAGGAAATGATGAAAAAGGCCGGGGATTTCGACCTTGCAGTTGTTGTCGGGGATATTACTCATTTCGGGCCCGATGAAAAGGTCGAAGAATTGATGGAACTTTTTGACAGGCCTGTGCTTGCAATTCCCGGAAATTGCGACCAGAAAAGCATCTTGAAAGCGCTTGACGCCTCAAAGGCTACAAATCTGCATGGAAAAGCCGAGCAGATCGGAAATATCAGGTTTATAGGGCTGGGCGGCTCAAATCCCACGCCTTTTAATACCCCCTTTGAGCTTTCTGAAGAAGAAATTGAAAAAGCTCTTGAAGGAATGGTCTGCACTGCCGAAAATGCAGGCGAGTGCGGAACCATAGTACTTCTGACTCATGCCCCTCCCCACGGCACGAGGGACGAACTTCCTTTCGGGCATGTGGGCAGTAAGGCTATCCAGAAATTCGTTGACAGGGTTGACCTGATCGTCTGCGGGCATATCCATGAGGCAAAAGGCCTGGATCAGGTCGGAAAGACGATAGTGGTAAACCCGGGCGAAGCCTCCAAAGGCTCCTGCGCCCTTATTAAGCTTGAAGAGGCAGAAGGCAAACCCATTGAGGTTGAATTTATAGAGGTATAAGCAGCCAGATTCAATAAAAGCCAGACCTCAATCTATAATCAGCTTCAGTCAGGTTTAGCAAATTTTCTCAGGTACTGCATACCTGTAAGAAACAATCTGTGAAGTTCCAGGTTAAGAGTTGCCTGTAAGAAGTTTTTCTCAGGTTTAAGAGTGCCTGAAAGAGTATTACACAGGCTTTCATATACTCTGAACCTTTTTCTCCTTTCAGGGGCTAAATTCATTACCAGGGGCATCCTTACTATCTAATTATATTTTTTTAGCTCGCTCTATCTATTCACCTTGCGGAAATGAGTAGTAATGGATAATATGCGGAAATGAGTAGTAATGGATAATATTACCTGTAATTGTTCATTCTACTACGCGAAGTTATTTACTTTGTTATTCACAATTATTCACCCGCCTGATTATCTTGACAGATAGAATGCTTAAATA
>CAZSVY010000268.1:0-9043 GCA_964610495.1 uncultured Methanosarcinales archaeon | reverse complement strand
TGGCTCCTGCGTGCCCTCTTTCCCTTCCAGCACTTCTTCGAGCAAGTCAATCGCTCCGCTAATGCGGAGGAGGGTTTCGCTCAGGCTCTTTTTCCGGTCTTCGAGTTCTGCAAGCTTTAACTCTATATCTTTGAGAATTTTCTGCCCTGATTCGTATTCTGCCCTGAGCTCAGTTAAACGCTGTTCAAGTTGTACTTTCATACTCCTGCAAACCCCTTCTGGTCGTTTGTTTCCATTTTATTCGGACTTTTATTTATTTGGAATTTTTCGTTCTATTAGGATTCGAGATTCAGTTTCGATTCAAAACAGCTGTTATCTATTATTTAACATTATTTTTTTACCTGTATTGCCTGCTTAACTCTTATGGCTTCATGACCTGGCTTGACTCTTTTGACTTAATAGCCCTGTTTTACCTTTTTAACTTTATCTATTGTTTTATTTGTTGTTTTCTTCTTTATATCAGGCACTTTCTGTTCTCTGTATAATTCCAGCCCAATACATTTTAAGTTTTATATTTTTACAAGCCATCGGATTGAAGAAGCCGAACTTTTGGAGCATGGGAAAAATCTTTCCGGATGTGAAGAGGAAAAAGAAATATTGCTTCGGAGTCCTATTTAAGCCATCAGGGTTACACTATGTATAATAAGGTTATATGAGGGTGATTTTATGGAAACAGCCAGTCCCGAGCAAATTAAGGAAATCAACGAATACGGTAAGGAAATAATCGAATTACTTAAGCTGGAAACCTCTCCTGTAGCAGTTGCCCTGGTTCCAAAAGATGCAGACGTTCCGGAGAAAGTCCAGAAGATTGACAAAGGTATGAGGCACTGTCAGATGATGGACCGTGTGCGTAAAACCGGAGAAGAGTTTTATGCCACGCTTGAAGACGAGACCTGCAAAGGAGGGGCCGCAGCCCTTGGCCTGGGAAAGATGCCTCCCAAAGTTGCAAGCGGAGAGTTCTACTACGAAACCCTGAAGCACTTCAAGACCCTCGAAGCCTCCAGAAAAACCCTGGAGAAGGTTCCCAGGCTCGAAGCCGAGTCAAGGATTGCGAGCATCTACGCGCCCCTGGAAAGCGCAACTTTCATGCCTGATGTTGTTGTGATTATCTGTACCCCAAAGCAGGTAATGCTCCTGACCCAGGCAATTCTTTATAACGAGGGTGGCAGGCTCGAAGCCGAATTTGCAGGCAAGCAGAGTCTTTGTTCCGATGCCGTTGCCCAGCCCTACCTGACAGGCAAGATGGGGATAACAGTGGGCTGTTCAGGGAGCAGGACCTATACGGGCATTGAGGAGTCGGAACTGACAGTAGGGATTCCTGTAAATCTGCTCAAAGACCTGATCGAAGGCTTGAGGGCGATTGTCGGAAAAGCCCCCGCAAAATAATTATCGCTTTAATAGGCTTTGTTGTCTGGTCTATAATTAAAGAAGTTATTTTTTACAAAAAGTACAGGATCACAGGCAGTAAAATAACTCCCATTGCGTGGGATTTCCTGACATTCATAAAAGAGGCGAGCATGCCTATGGGAGTCGAAATTACAAAAATGAAAAACCCGAAAAGCCCTGTGAAAAGGTAAACCATTACTGCAAGCCCGATAAGGACACCTGCACAGAGTTTACTGTAATCAACTTTTTTTAGAATAAGGTGGGCATTGTTTCCTATCCAGACCGTGGAAAAGTAAGAAAACAGGGCAGTTAATACCATAGCGGCAAAGAAGAGCGTCAGTACAGGTAAATCAAGCGTATTTGTTCCCAGGATATCTTCTACAGCAACCATTGCTCCGCTTCGGGTCCTTCCTATCACCACAAAGGCTACAAGCCCGAAAATAGCGTTAGAAGTGTTTACTCCGGAATTCGAAACTATGAATTCCTTCGAACTTTCAAGTGTCTCAGGGTTACTGGCATAAGGGTCAGAGTAAAGAGAGGATTTGAACCTTCCTGGCTCAGGTTCGGGGGCTTTTTTCTTAAGGGGAATCCTGTCAAAATCGACTTTTGCAACGAGACCTGTAAGAAGTGCCGCAATTGCTGAAGAGAGGCCTGGCAGCCATGCTACAAGCGAGCCTGCTGCGCTGCCGGTCAGGATTCCCCTGAGAATTCTCTTTCGAGAAAGCTTGAGTGCCGACACGGATTCCTCGGGGATTTTCGAGCTTGTGAGAAGGCTTATAATTAGCTGGGATGCTCCGAAAAGCCCGCTTAGCAGGGGCAGGAGTATAGAAGGTTCCCCAAAATTAATAATCGGAACCATAAGTGATTCCCTGGCAAAAGCGAAGAGCCCAAGCACACCTGTGATCAAAAACAGAACCAGGGCAAAAGCTTTGTACTTATATTTTGCAAGTGGACCTTTCTCTTCTTTTGAATCTTCGCCTTTTTCACTTGCAAGCATCAGGAACACGATTAGAATCAGAATCCCTGCCATATGCGCTTCAAGATAAGGATAAAGAGCCTTAAAGAAAAGAGAAAAGGGCAGCACGAAAACCAGGGAAGCAACTACCGAGCCTGCGCTTCCGAGTGCTGAAAGGCGGACTGCCTCAGCTCCTGCCCCTTCAATCAGAAGCCTGTGCCCTGGCAGGACCGTAAGTGCGGTATCCCCATCCGGGGCCCCTAAAAACACTGAGGGAATTATATCATGAAAAGTTTGAGAGAGTGCATTTGAGAGGATAATCACGGCTATATAAAATGGAGAAAGCCCTTTTTCAGCCAGGAAAGGAGCAAAGGCTACGAGAGCAAGCGCAAAATTATTATTATGTATCCCGGGCAGAAGCCCGGAAATTATACCAAGCAGGTAACCGCCTAAAACTGAAAAAAGAAGTAAGGTCAAAGAGATATCTTCCACGCAGCCAACCACCCAGGACTTGATAGAAAATTTTAGAGTTTATATCTAGTAGTTACAATTATTTCTATTTATAGATATTTTAGATCTTGGCGTGAAAGAAATTATTTCTTACTCATGAGTAGAGTATGAGAAAAATATTGAGGATTGAAAGAATAATTAGGAGAAAATAAAGAGAATAGAAAAAAATTGTGTGTAAGAAAAATCCCGAATAAGTACGAATGAGGGAAAGAAAGAGTAACATGGCATAAGAAAGAGTAATATGGCATAATGATGAAGTGCTTACACTAAATGTGTATTTCATATTGTAAAAGTAGTAGAGAGTTAAATTAACATATTATAGAATAGGAAATTTTAACATGTTTATTTTGAAATTTGTGATATAAATGCTTTGTGCCCAAATTCGGACAATTTTCGGGGGGATCGGCTGTCCGGGACAATTATAGTCTGCCTGGACGATAAGCCGCTTAAAAATTTTGAGTGCCTTTTATTACATCAAAGTAAAAGAAAAATCATTTCCACTTATGTTTTATATGTGACCGATATTCTATATCATGCAGTTCTAAATGCTAATTTTGAATGGGGTTCATGAGTAGCATTTAGCGAAAACGCAGAGCAAGGGAAAGAGGTTCGCCATTCCTCAACCCTGCCCTCCATAAATCCGAGACCCCACCTGAATAAGAAGACATTGAGGTTTTTGCCATTCCTCAAGCTTTAGTTCGGGAGAGGTTTCAAAGAGGAAACGGAAATGAGGTTCGCCATTCCTCACTCCGGATTCCCTGAATATCAGAAGCAAAAAAAGAAGTGAGAGGCAAATCCCTCTCTAAACTATTTTTACCTCTCACTTCAACTTACTTCTAACTTTAACTGATTTCTAACTTCAACTGACTTCTAACTTCAACTCTTTTCAAAATGCAGTCCTGCCTGGAATACTATCATTTCCTCTTGAGTCTGCCTTCGATTTTTAACCAATCCTCTCTTATGGCTAATATTGTCTATCAGCCACTCCCTCTTCCTGGCTGCTCTTGCTTTTTGTCACTTCCTCTTCCGGGCAGTTCTTCTTTTTTGTCACTTCCTCTCTCAGGCTGTTCCTCTTCGGCTTCCCTTGACTGCTCCGACTCCCCGTCACTTCCTCTTTCAGGCTGTTCCTGTTCGACTTCTTCCGACTGCTCTTGCCCCCCGTCACTTCCTCTTCGAGGCTGCTCCTGTTCAACCTCACCTGATTGCTCTCGCCTTCCATCACTTCCTCTTCGAGGTTGTTCCTGTTTTTTGTCACTTCCCCTCTCAGGCTGTTCCTGGTTCATGTGATGCCTCTTTTTCTTTGTTTTTCATTTTATTTTTATTCTGTTTTTATTATATTTTTTTATTTCTTATCTTATTTCTTATTTTATTTCTTATCTTATTTCTTATCTATTTTTTATTTTATTTTTTCCCGTGATTTAGCATTCCGTGACTTACTTTTATATATTTTCTCGGTTTGCAGGTATATCAATCAGCACGAATTCCGCAGAAGAAGCGGTCTCCAGGTGAATGGTTTTTTCCTCATCAAAACGGGCCTGGTCGCCCTGCCCGAGCCTTTGCCCATTGACCGAGAGTTCTCCAGCCGAGACATATATGAAAACAAGTCGGCCTTCCTTTGAATTAAAGTGGAGCATGTGCCCTTTTTCAAGGCTGGCACGGTAAACGGTTGCGTCCGCGTTAATCCTCAGGGCACCCTCAAAACCCTGTCCTGAAGCCAGGGGAAGCAGCCTGTTATTCCAGTCTGAGGGCTCGAACTTCTTTTTGGAGTATGCCGGTTCCAGATGGGTTCTGGACGGAGAAATCCAGATCTGGTATAAACGCAGGGGTTCCTTTCCCCTGTTAAACTCCGAATGTTCGATACCCGTGCCTGTGGTAATGCACTGCACATCCTCTTTCCCCAGAACTCCCCTGTTTCCCATATTGTCTTCGTGAGTAATTTCTCCTTCAAGCACTATCGTTGTTATTTCCACTTCGGCATGCGGATGAGATGAAAATCCCTTACCTGGCTCGAGAATAAATTCGTTAAAAGCGCGCAGGCCCCCGAACTGAAGATTTTCCGGGTCGTAATAGTCCGAATAAGAGAGAAGAAAATAACTTTTAACCCAGGCCTCATCCGAATAGTACCTTGCTTCTGCCGGAATAATTCTGATTTTAAAAACCCCCTTGCTGCTGCCCAAATATTATATAGTTATTTGAATAATAAGTAGATTTTACTGGCTGAAAAGGATAATACCCCTGGAAACACAGATTCTGAACAACGTTTATAGAGCCTGAAGGAATAAACAGAAAACAGATAGAAAGTGGATAGGAAATAAACAGAAAACAAGCAGAATATGCCTAAACAGAACATACCTAAACAGAACTACCCAGAAAATAAGCAAAAAAGCTGTAAAAACTGTTTTTCTGTAAAAACACATAAGAAGCCATATATACGAGCGGTTCCTTTCCTAAAAGAATTCTGGCACAGTACAATTAAAAATAATTTAATTATATATCCGTTTATCAGGTTTCAATTTTTCAGTTATTTCCAGTTAATTGGCAGAAAAAAGGATTTAAATGACAATCAAATGCAAAAAATGCAATCATGAAGCTATCATTTTTCAGAAATATTCCGGGATGCACCTTTGCAAGAAACATTTTGTGGAGGACGTTGAGAGGAAAATTAAACTGACAATCCGAAGAGAGTACAGCATCCGCAAAAATGAAGTAATAGCTGTCGCCCTGAGCGGGGGTAAGGACAGCTCGGTTGCCCTCTATGTGGTGCACAAAATTCTGGGAAACAGGCCTGACATCGAAATCGTGGCAATTTCGGTGGATGAGGGAATACATGGGTACCGTCCGCATTCCCTCGAACTTGCAAAAAGCCTCACTGAGATGCTCGGGGTGCGGCATGTTATAAAGTCCTTCAAAGACATGCACGGAGTAACTATGGACGAGCTGGCAGCAATGGACCGGGAAAAAGGCACATGCAGCTACTGCGGTGTCCTCAGGAAAAATATCCTCAATAAGGTCGCACTTGAAATAGGGGCAACAAAACTCGTTACAGGGCATAACCTGGACGATGAAGCCCAGACAATCCTTCTCAATCACTTCCGGGGGGATATGGAGCGCATGGTCAGGCTTGCTCCGCCGGCAGCGGTTGAGGGGCTGGTCTTGAGGGCAAAACCCCTGAGGAATATCCCTGAAAAGGAAGTTGCACTCTACGCCCTGGTAAATTCCCTGCCTGTGGACTTCAGCGAATGCCCTTATGCAGGAGAAGCCCTGCGAGGGGAGATAAGGGAACTTTTGAATAACTTTGAGGCGAACCATCCGGGAACCAAATACTCTCTGCTAAGGGGTTTTGACAAGCTTGTAGGGGTTCTTGCAAAGGAAATGCCTCCCGCAAAAATCGAAAAGTGCAGGGTCTGCGGGGAGACCTGCACCGAAGATGTATGTCAGGCCTGCAAATTGCTTGGCCGTGCTTAAAAAGAAACCAGCCTTTTAGAGGCTATCCGGATCGGAAAGCAGGTCTGAAGGGTTATAGAGCTTTTTTCCTTTCCTGGCCAGGTAGAGGCGTGTCCACAGAACTGCCGTGAGAGGCTGCAGAACCACAACCGGAACCAGAGATGTAACTGCTGCGACCAGAATGCCTCCCGAGCCTGCAAATTCGCCGACAAAACTGTTTATTAAAGCCAGCCCGATGGTGATTACCCAGATAAAGAAAACGTCCAGCTTATTATTCATAAAGAAACCAAAACCCGTACTCAAAGCCTCAAGAGGCCCAAGCTCGTCGATCACAAGGGCATATGTGCTGAGGGAAAGCACGAGATTGACAATTATTATGTATACTGCCCAGAGAACGACTCCTATAATCAGCGCGGTCATGCCGTGCACCGAAGCTTCCGGATTTTCGACCAGCGCACTCAGGTTCCCTACTGCAAGGGCTCCGGGCACCAGAAATATGATTCCTACAAGCAGGAGCAGGGCAATCAGCAGGACTGCGAAGAAAAGCCTGAAGATATTTTTCGAACCCGAAACCAGCATGTCCGAGAGCACAGTATCCCCGGTCTCGGAGGCTTTTTTTGCCATTCCTATTGCTCCTGCTGTGAAAAAGGACTGCACGAGCATCGCAAACAGGAAAAACCCGAGAAGCAGAAATACGGACAATGCGAGATTCTCAGAAAACCCTCCCCACATCATGGCAAAAATTTCCTCGTCGGAAAGAGAAGCAGGATCTATAATCGTTCCTGTGCTTGAAGTAAAGAGCAACAAGCCCATCAGCGCAAAGAAAAGGAAATAAAGAATCAGGTTAATAAGAAAATTAAGGATGTACGGAATACAGATATTTAAATTTCTAACCCAGCTTTTGAATCCTCTGTTAAGTATTGTTCCAAACTCTTCATGCATATGCCGTGACCTTCCAATGTAAAAGCAGTGCTCCTGCACCTCTTTTGCAACCATACCCTAACAGATCGCAAAAGTAGAGCTGGTATGCAGGCTCACAGATACCATTTTCGAATACATATGCAGAAGATAAATATAAAATCTCTTGTTTTCGTACAAAGAAATATACAGGTGAATACCAGGTGGATACCAAGTGGATACCAGGTGGATACCAGATTAATGTCAAGTTAATACCAGAGCTGAATTGAAGGCGACCAGCAAACGTGTATAAGGCGAAGAATAAACATGTACAAGGCGACTAGTAGACATACAGAAAGCAAACAGTAGACATATAGAAAGCGAACAGTAAACATATACAAGGTAAATACAGGCAGAAGCCGAATACAGGTGATGACATGAAAAAGCTGGAAAATTGCGAATATTCTCAGGCTGCCGAAAACCCCGCTGCCGGCGGCGATAAAGAAGAGGTTCTGGTCATAGGCCACTGCCTGCTTAACCCCCTTGCGAGGGTAAAAGGAGTAAAACCCGCCCGGCCTATCGACACGCAGGGCGCGAACGTTATCCAGCTTCCCTGCCCGGAAGCCATGTTTTTCGGAATGAGGCGCCGGGAAATCACTAAAGACCAGCTCGACCATCCTGCCTACAGGCGCTTTTGCAGAGCAATCTTTACCCACCTTGCAGACCTCCTCGAAGACCTTTCAGCCAGGGGCGTAAAAATAAAAATTGTCGGCGTCCCGAAAAGCCCCTCCTGCGGCGTGGAAATCACATCAGTCGGCGGAGAGCCGGGTAAGGTAAAGGAGTTTCATCACATGCATGAACCTGGGCCCGGGGTGTTTATGGAAGAGATTGTAAAAGAGCTTAAGAAGAGGAATGTAAAGTTTGAGATAAAGGATGCGGGGAAATGAAATAAAGAAACTATACGGAAGCAAAAAATGTTAACTTAACCAGGTAAATTCCCAGGATTTCCGGGACCTTAACCCGTGAGAACTTTAAAGCGTGTAGAATCAGGAAGATGGCTTACTGATATCTTATCCAGGCTCCGCTGTGCTCTTTCCGTTTCCGTTTGAATATTTTGAAAGGCTTTTTCTAGGTGGAATTATATATTTGTTTATAAATATATCAAAATAGAAAATCACGGATATAGACGAGAAGGAAAAACCATGAGAAAAGGTCCCATACGGTGTGTACGCTCCCCACTTCATGAATCGTTTGAGGAGGACATGAAAAGGATAAAGGAAGAGAGGGAAAAACTAATTCAAGAAATGTCAGACAAATGTATGACAGCTAGTGACTTCACACGCGACACACAAATCTGTTAAGGATACTGATTTGTTATCTACTCAGGATAACAAGTCTGGGGGCAAAGAAGCGAAATAGAAGTTTGAACAGAGAATGTGAAAAAGTATGTTGGCTCTTAAACCCCACGCTCTCACCGGTCGTCGCAGGCGACCGGCTTTCTCATAAAAACGCATAGACAAAGACGTAAAAAATGAAGATATTAGCTTTTTAATTGATCTAACTCATATCACGTAAGAGCAAAATTGAATATAGATTATTTACCGCTTTTTTGATTTTTTACTTTTTTACTTTTTATGTATATCCTCATTATTTCGTTTAACCTCAGACCAAAGCCACAAAAGCTGGGTTCATCCATAACATTATTGTTTAATTTTTCCAATCGGGTGTCTTCAGTATCAGATTCTTCATCTACTTCCTTTAGTTTTTCAAGGATTTTCATTATCTCGTTCCCATTGTTCCGATTCATTTCTGTTAATGGTAGTCCTCTTCTTTATCATGGCTATCTCAAGG
>CAZSVY010000267.1:0-12958 GCA_964610495.1 uncultured Methanosarcinales archaeon | reverse complement strand
GAGGAAATCAAGGAAAACAGAGAAAATTAGAAAAATGAGATGAATTTAAGAGAGTCAAGAAAATAGGAAATGAGGAAACTAAAGAAAAAAAAGATGAAGAACGTAAAGGAAAACGAAGAAACTAAAGAAATGGGAGAAAATAGAGAAAATAGAGAAAATAGAGAAAATGGAGAAAATGGAGAAATCAGAGAAAAATGAGATGGAATTAAGAGAGTCAAGAAATTTGAAGGAAATGAGAAAACGAGGAAACGAGGAACGAGAAAATTAAAGAAAATTGAAAAACGAAAAAACAGAGGAAAGACCCCCTTATTTCCACTGGAACGTTTATATAACCCCCGGACCCCATGATTTCCATTAAAGAGAGTTTAGAGTTCGAAGCGGCAAAATAAAACAACGTTTTATTTAGTTAGAGAGCAAAATAATGTTGTTTAGTTATAAAATTAATAGTATATATAGTTTATTATTAAAGGAAATGTTTAAAGATTGATTTAGAAATTATGCTTTTTAAAGGAAAGTTTAATCGTTTAAGAAAACATCGTAAAATTTTTGTCACCTTTTGTCTTTTTAATGGATAAATAAATTCTTTTTAATAAACGTAAAATTATTTACATTCCCTGCAAAATTTGCTTCTTCCAGAACCAAGTAAATTGTTCCAGTAGAAATATAGGGGTCCCCCTCCAAAGAAGACATTTCTATGATTACTATACCCTATTGCTGCTTCTTTTTCTAAAATTTGCATTAAGTAAATATGATATCTTTTTTTTCTTTCGCATACATTCCTTCATATATTTCTTTTATTTTTCTTTTTTATTCACTTTTTCCTTCATTTCCTTCCTTCTTCGTCTCAATTTTTTCTTTTTCTAATTATTTGTATTACTTAATTCATCACTTAATTCTTTTTTAATGCTTAACCCTGCTTTTAGTGCGTGACCGTATTTTTGGTGTTAACTCTCCTGAGACTTTCTCTTCCTGTTAGTGCTTACATATCTTTTTTGTGGGACTTTTTCTTCACTGTTTAATTATTCAGGCAACGTTGAACTCTTCGGAGTGTCATTAAGAGGGTTGTTCGGTAATTTAGCAGTTATATTCCATAAGTCTTTTAAATAAAATTGGTTTTACTTTAACCATATGAATGAGCAGGGTCTTTCTGAGAGAGAGATATTTTCCTATCTGGAAAATGTAAAGTCAGAAGATACGGATTATTATAGGGTTTTAAGTTCAATGTGCACTCACCCCCACCAAATCGCGGTAGAAGCTCACAGGCTGTTTATTGAGGCTAACCTGGGTGATCTGGGACTCTTTGCAGGCGCTCACAGGCTGGAAAGAGAAGTAATCAGCATGCTAGGAGAACTTCTTCATGCTGAGTCTGTTGATTCCCAGTCTGTTGAAGTTCCTTCTGGAGAGTCCTGTGAGAGTTCGGTTTGCGGCTATCTTACAACAGGAGGTACGGAATCCAATATCCAGGCTGTCAGGGGCATGAAAAATCTTGTAACTGCGGGCAGGAAGGAGTCAGGGGAAATTCCCAATATAGTTATTCCCCAGTCGGCTCATTTCTCATTTGATAAGGTTGCCAATATGATGGGCATTGAGGTTAAAAGAGCTTTTCTGGACTCTGAATTCAAGGTGGATACCGCATCTGTGGAGAGCCTGATAGACGCAAACACCATCGGACTTGTAGGGATAGCAGGAACTACGGAATTCGGCCAGGTAGATCCTATCGAGGAACTTGCAAAACTTGCTCTTGAGAATGAGCTTTTCCTTCACATTGATGCAGCTTTCGGAGGATTTGTGATCCCGTTCCTTGAAAATCTACATTCTTTCGATTTCAAAGTCCCAGGCGTTACTTCCATTGCAATAGATCCCCATAAGATGGGGCTTTCCACAATTCCGTCAGGTGCCCTGTTATTCAGATCTCCTTCTTTCCTGGATTCCCTCAAGGTAAATACCCCATATCTTACAACAAAGGCGCAATTTACTCTTACAGGCACCCGGAGCGGAGCCTCAGCTGCTGCCACATATGCCGTCATGAAGCATCTGGGCCGTAAAGGATACAGAAAAAACGTACAGTATTGCATGCAACTTACAGCAAAGCTGGTTGAAGAAGCTCGAAAACTCGGTTTCGAACCTCTGATCGAACCTGTAATGAATGTAATTGCCCTGAGAGTTCCGAACCCCGATCTTGTGCGAGAACAGCTCCTGAGAAAATTCGGCTGGAATGTCTCAATCACCCGTACCCCAAGATCTCTCCGTCTGGTCCTGATGCCTCACAACACAGCCCGGGATATTGAAGAGTTCCTGCGAGACCTCAAAAAAGTAACAGCAGAACTTTAAAACTGTTAATTATCTTATTACTTTCTATTTCCCTTCCATTTCGTTCTAATTCCCTTCTCTTCCCTTTTTCCTTCCCTTTTAGTTTCAACTTTCCTTTTACTTCTTTCCTTTTACTACTTTTCATTTATTTTCCTTACGTTCTCCTTACTTTCTTCTTACATTCTCTTCATACTCTCTTCATGCTCTCTTCATACTCTCTTCATATTCTCTTCATATTCTCTTCATATTCTTCTCATATTCTCTTTATATTCTTCTCATATCCTCCTTACATCTGCTTCTTGTAGCATCTTTTTTAGCCTATTATTTTATAACCGTGCACAAGCAGATATGTATAATATTATTGCCAAATAATAAATGGGGCTATCTATCTTTATGAGGGAAAGATTATAAGGAAATTCTATGAGGAGACTCTGATACTCTACAACAAAAAGTTTATCAGGGGAATTTATGAGCAGAGTCAAGGGAATTTATGAATAGAATAAGGGAGTTTATGAGCAGAGTTAGGATAATTTATGAGCAGAGTCAGGAGAATTTATGAGCAGAACTATTGACAAATTCCGATTCCCGATTAATTATGTCACTTACGGCACTCTGAGCCTGGTATTTTAAGTTCAAATTTGAGGTTAAGATTTTTATATCTTAAAAATTCATGACTTAATAAAGATATAATAAGGCAGGAGCTTTTTGAAGTTCATCTAGCATTTAATCATATGATTAATATTATAAAAATGAGAATGGGGGTATTTATTTCATGAAATCGTCAGTGAAAATCGGAAGTGTGATGGGTATACCTATCAGGCTGCACATAACTTTTCTTCTCATACTGCCCATATTTGCTTATGTGTTTGCGATCAATCCGCAGCCGTTTGGTTTTGAGGGAGTTGAGCCGCCTATCACAAGGTATTCCCTTTCAGTCCTGACCGCCATCCTGCTTTTTGCTTCAATCGTTCTACACGAACTTGCACATTCATATATGGCAATGCGTTACGGGGTTAAAATTGAGAGCATCACTCTCTTCCTTTTTGGGGGAGTATCGGCTATGGAAGAGATTCCCCGGAAACCCGGGCAGGAAGCAAAAATGGCTTCGGCCGGGCCTCTTACAAGCCTTGTAATAGGCTTTGCCTGCCTGCTTATATACGGAAATGTCATATCCCCTAACCCTGCGCTTTCTCAAAGCCCGGTATACCTCACGATCTGGATTCTTGGAGTTATGAACCTTGTACTCGGAATCTTCAATCTGCTGCCTGCTTTTCCAATGGATGGAGGCAGAGTACTTCGATCTTTCTACGCAAGAAGAATGTCTTATGTAAAAGCTACCCAGAGTGCAGCAGCCGTAGGGAAGTTTTTTGCCATTCTTATGGCAATTTTCGGAATTCTTGTAGGCAACCTCTGGTTCCCTTTGATCGCGCTCTTTATTTACGTCGGTGCATCTGAAGAGGAACGTTCTACTCGGGCCGAGGTAACGCTCGAAAATATTCTGGTAAAGGATATTATGACCAGGAATGTGGTTTCAGTTAGTCCTTCCCTGAGCGTTGAAGATCTGGTCAAATTCATGTTTGAGAAAAGACACATGGGTTACCCTGTAATGGAAGGAGACAGCCTGAAAGGAATTGTGACGTTTACCGATATCCAGCGTATTCCCTATGTTGAACGTCCTGTGGCTCAGGTCTCGGACATCATGACCAGAGATGTTATCTCGGTACCTCCAGATGCGCAGGCCAGCGATGTTCTGAGATTGGTCTCGTCTAAAAACATCGGAAGAGTTATGGTTATTGATAACGGAGCGGTTGTAGGAATTCTCTCAAGAACGGACCTTGTACGGATCCTGAGACTACGGTCAGAGTAATATCCTAAATACCTGGATTAAAGGAGATTCTCAAGCGAAATTTATCAAAAGGGAATTTATCAAAAGAGAATTTATCAAAAGGGATTTTCAAAAGAATTTTCAAAGAGAGTTATCAAAAAGGTTTTCGTCAAGAAATGGAGTTATCAAAAAGATTCTCATCAAGAAATTTATCAATAGAAAACAGAAGTTATCAAAACAGGTTTTCATCAAAAGATATTTTTATCAAAAGATACTACTTTCTTAAGTTCTTCATAAACAAGCTTTTCCGGAAATACATAAAAATATATTAGATAGGTTTATGAAGAATTATATAAAATGAGGATTATAGAAAATAGGGATAAAAACCTGAAGGCAGCAAAATATAAATCCCTGACAGATAATTACCACCAGTTAATTATCTGCTTATAGCTAGGTTGTCTTATAACTTGGCTATTTTATGTGAAGATTTATAGCTTGGTTATTTTATGTGAAGAGCTTAATTATTCATGCGATTAAATACAATCTTTCAAGTGATGTATTCTCATGCATCGCTTTAACTCGTCGCAGCAGAGAGATTAACAATGAACAAACCTGAAATTACAGATTCTCAGGACAAGGACCCTGACTACAGTTTTCATAGTTCATCTCAGGAGTCAATATATTCTATGGACAAACTTGTGACCGAATCCGCAGAAAGTTCCATTTCTGTCGGAAAGTCTAAACTTTCTGGTTCTTCAATTAATATGCCACAGGAAGACAAAATTTCTGCGCCGGCATCCGAAATAGAATCCGGCGAACCTGAAACAAAGCTCGACATAAGTTCTGAACTTATTGCAGAACCCGTTTCTTATTCGGCTTCTGAAGTTTCAATTCCTTCACCTTCCCAGTCATCGGATGGGAACCAGGCCGAATATCAGCCATCAAGAATTGTGCTTATAGGAACAGCCCACGTTTCGGAAAAGAGTGTGGCCGAAGTCAAGGCTGCTATCAGGAATCTGAAACCGGATATCGTAGCTGTCGAACTATGCAGAGGACGTTATGATGCCCTGAAGGGTAATATTCAGGAAAGGCAGGTCCCTATTAAGGAAATTCTTACTGAAGGCAAGATCTATTATTACATTATTCACTGGCTGCTCGCCTATGTGCAGAAAAAGATCGGTGACGACATGGGTGTAAAACCCGGAGCCGAAATGATTTCCGCGATCGACGAAGCCGAATCTGTCGGGGCCAAAGTTGCCTTAATTGACCGGGATATCCAGGTGACCCTTCAACGCTTCTGGGGAAAAATGAAATTCCTGGAAAAAGTCAAGATGATTGGTTCCCTGCTAGGCGGCCTGATAGGAATAGGAAAAGGAACCGAGATTGATATCGATCAAATCACAGAAAACGATGTCGTGACCGCCCTTGTAAACGAACTCAGGGGTTTTGCCCCGACTGCAGCTGAGGTTCTCATTGATGAAAGGGACGCATATCTTGCAGGAAGCATCCTCAGGGTTGCGGCAGGTGGAAACAAAACTGTAGTTGTGGTAATTGGAGCCGGACATAAGCCCGGGGTACTTGAGTACCTTAAGAATCCGAAAACCGTTCCTTCCATGAATGCTCTTATGGAAATTCCGAAGAAACGCATAAGCCTGGGTAAAGTTGTAGGCTTTGCTTTTGTCGGCCTTATAGTCGGATTTTTTTTGCTGCTGCTTCTTTCCGGCATTGATCTGAATACTCTTTTGATAGCTTTCGGATGGTGGTTCATTATTACCGGAACCCTGAGCGCAGCCGGCACTCTGCTTGCAGGCGGGCATCCTTACTCAGCTTTGACCGCCTTTTCGGTTGCCTGGCTGACCACTCTGCACCCTCTAATTGCCGCAGGCTGGTTTGCTGGCCTTGTAGAAGCAAGACAGCGAAATCCTACCACTGCAGATATAAAAGCCCTGGCAGGAATAGAAACCTTCAGTGAGATGTTCAAAAACAGGTTCATGCGAGTTCTTCTTGTCGCAAGCTTTGCAAATATAGGAAGTATGACAGGGACTTTCGTTGCAGCTTATTTAATGGTGGATAAATTTGCCCCAATGGACGTTATTCTCAATGCTTTCCATGCCGGGTTAAATGCAATTGGACTCTAAAGACTCTGATATCTCCAATACCTCTGCCCTGATATCCTGAGATCTCAAACAGCAAGATTACCTACCATTGTTTGTTATCTGGTGTAATCTCTAAAAATAAGCCAGGGAGCCAACGTTTAATCTTTTTTACATTTTTTTCTTCAGGCTATCCCATATTGTCAGGCTATCCCATATCTGCCTCTTTTCTTCTTTTGCCCTTAACTGTAAAATGAGAACACTAAAAGAATAATCATAAGATAAGAATAGAGAATAGAATAGAGAACAGAATAGAGAATAGAATAGAGAACAGAATAGAGAACAGAATAGAGAACAGAATAGAGAACAGAATAGAGAACAGAATAGAGAACAGAATAGGGAAAAAATTTAGAGCTCAGAAGAGCTCGTGAAGCTTAAACTGGTATTTTCCAAGCTTTCCACCGTAGTTTCCTGCGGAGATTTTCTTAATGCCTGGAACAGTTACAGCGGCTTTGATTCCTGCTTTCATGGCAGCTTTTATGCTTTCCTCATCAAGCCCGTTGACGACGATTTCATAAATAGCATTGACGTCTGCCGGGACCTCAGTGTTCTCAACTTTATTCTTTATGGAGGGGCAGAATTTCTCGTTAGCGGTAGCTTTCAGGAACTTGTATTTGTTTGCACCGGATTTGGATCCGCTGGATACGACGCCGCCAGGGAAGGGAGTAATTGTGCCTTCAAGTTCTGCAATTGCATCAACAGCTACTTCGGCTGCAGTCAGGGCGCTCATCTGGGAGTCTCCGAAAATGAAGAAATTTCCACCTGCAATTCCAGCAATAGCTCCAATATTTTCTTCGTTCAGGAAGTCCCCTCCCATGATAGGGATTTTATGCATCTTGCGGCCTGCAATCTGGGCTTCGGACTCCATGCCGTCCCCGAAGAATCTGAGTTTAGCACCAATGTTAAACTGCTTTTCAGCTTCAGGAAGCCCGTTGAAAACTGCAGTTGTAGGGGCAGTGAGGATACACTGTCCGATTCTTTGAAGTAGTTGCCCTTCAAGAGCCTCATATTTAAAATTACAGATCTGAATGTAAACTCCAGGCCTGCCATCAGGAGTCTCGCTGGGGCTTGCTAACCTTTCAATTCCTGCTTCTGCGGGACACATTATAACGGATGTTGCAAAGCCTGTAGCTTCAGTAGCTGCCACAAGGGCCCAGCGTTTCGTAGCAGCTGTTATGAGTACCCGTGCAATTTTTATCGGAAACGCTTCTGCATATGTATCTTCGATTTCTATTCCATTGATTTCTATAATAATCCCTCGTTTGCTTATTATTGCTATCTTCAAGTCAGTTTACGAATAGTCAGGTTTGGTTTTCCCTGCTTTCTCAGTCTTCTATAAGCTTTAAGAATTTTCCAGATACCTTACAGAATAACATAGAATATAGCATTTACTCAGAGTCTTACTTAAACAATTTTAGTGTGTTACTCAGAGCGTTACTGAAAGTATTACTCAAAATGTACTCAAAGCATTACTCAAAGTATACTTAGTGTGTTGCTCAAAGTATACTTAAATTGTACCCAGAGTATTACTCAAAGTGCTACTTAATCTCAGGCTTAGCCTCAAATATACATTTAAACTTTTATGCTACTCTTAGAACTCTTCTTAGCGACTTTTATTGTCTTCTGCTTTATTAATGGGGCTAATATTGTCAATTATAATATTTATATCAAATATATAATTTTTCAAAGAAAAGGTGAAGAAACAAAAATGACTTGTTGATAAGCTCAAAATATCTCTAAATAGAATTTTCAGTGATAACCCAATAGGTAAAAGCTGATTAAAGGCAAAAGCTGATTAAAGGTAAAGCTGATAGCTGATTAAAGGTAAAGCTGATTAAAGGTAAAATTGACTAAAAAGTGAAAACAGATTAAACATAAAGACAGATTAAACTTTCAGATTATCTTATCTCCTTTCAAAATAGTTCTTATGAGGAGGTCGCCAGTAGAGGTATCAAAGGTTACCGTGCGTCCGTAATTTTTCCCGGTATCCTCAGCTACAATTGGAATTTCAAGCCTTTCCAGGGTGTTTCTGGCCCATTCTATATTTCTTTCACCTATGTTCATGTTCCGGTTTTCAAACATATGCGCTCCTCCGACAAGTTTCGCCTCAAGCCTTTTTTTATGTGAGCCTTTTTTTACTATCTCAGCTGCGAGATACTCTATCCCGGAATCCGTATATTTCAGAGGGTTATCCTTTATTCGTGCATGATTTATACTCGGAAGCATTGCATGGACAAGCCCTCCTATTCTCTCCCGCTTATCATAGAGTGTTATACCCACACAAGAGCCCAATCCGAAGGTTTTAATTTTCACCGGACTTCTGGCTAATGCATAAGCTCCTATTCCCACTATAATTATGCCTGAGTCGGTCACCTTGAAAAAACCTCCGGTTTTAGAAATCTTCCGTTTCAGAAGCCTCTCTGGTCTAAAATTTCCTATTTTAGAAATCTCCTGTTTTATAAATTATCTTAAGTTTATCCATACCCTGTCTGATTTTATCAGAATCGGGCACAAAAGCCAGATTTTCCAGGAAATATATTTAAGAAATCCTTTTTTGTGAATGTTTATAACAGGTCAGATCTCCGTTAATCAGGCTTCCGGTGAAGCATTTCGCTAATTCTTTTTAACAGGTAATCCAGGGAAGCAGGATCGAACAAAGTTAAGACATTTCCGTAAATTTTCTCTTCTTTTATCAGAAGCTCTGCATTGAGCAGGAGGGCAAAGTCCGTCTTACAACTCATTTCCGTGAGCACAGAATTCAGGATAGAGCCGAACATATCATACACTGTATAAGGCGTAGAGATCAGAATATTGAGATCCAGAAACTTTGAAAGCGCAGTTACATAAGTTCCTGCGAGTATATGGCTAACTTCTTCTATTAGAGACCTGTTCGTGGTATCAACCAGATCTATTCCTTTTTCCTCACCCGAGAGAATCAGAGAAAGGCTTTTTACACTTTTTTCAGGGAAGAAGATCAAGATATATCCGTTCAGATCTTTTTTAATATGCATGAATGATCCCAGAACCGGAAATTCCGAAACGCCTGTTATTTTCGGTATATTTTCAATTAGCTCAAATTTCGCGCCCAGAACCCTTGTCTGAACGAGGCTATTTGTTAGCTTATATAGGGAAGTTGCCGAATTTCCTATCCCGATATTTTCGAGCTCTTTCAGAGCCCCATATTCGTATTCACTTAAATTCCTTAGATTCTTGATCTCTTCCATAATTATCCCCTGAGGCTTCTTTTATGTACAGGCGCTCTCTTGTATTGTAAGGTTTAAAAAAACTGCATGCAGTCCCAAGCAGGGTTTCGGATTTTCCTATTATAAAAAAACCTCCTTTTTCGAGAGCGTTGTAGAAATTAAGCTGCAATTGTTCCTGAATCTCCTTTTTGAAATATATCATTACATTTCGGCAGACAATAATATCAAAACGGTCGATTCTGGGACCTGAAATCAGGTCGTGACGTTTAAATTGTGTTATATTCTTCAACTCGTCTATTACCTGATATGCATCTCCCTGTTTTAAGAAATAGCGTTCTTTTGTGTTCGGATCAAGATTTTTAAGTGAGTTTTCGCTGTAAACGCCCTTCCTGGCCTTTTCCAGACTTTGAGCATCAATATCCGTACCTATAATTCTTATTCTGTACTTATTAAAATCGGTTTTCAGGATCCTGTGCAGCAGGATAGCAAGGGAATAGGCCTCTTCTCCTGCCGAACAACCAGCACTCCAGATGCGGATCGATCGGATCAATGACCCTGACCTGTATTTAACAATGGAAGGAATAACCTCCTTTTCAATTATTCTGAAGGTTTCGGGATTTCGAAAAAATTCACTGACATTTACAGTAAGGGTGTCAACAAGAAATTCATATTCTTGCGGATCTTTCTTCAAAATTTTCAGGTACGCTCCGTAACTCTCGGAATTGGTGGCTCGAATGCGCACATTAATTCTACGCCTGAAATGAGCTTCCTTATAGTGTTCACAGTTAAAGCCAGTGTTTCCGGTAATAATTTTCTTTAACAACTCAAAGCCCGGGTCTTCCTCCAGGCTTCTACCTGTCTTTATCTCTTTATCTATCCCTCTGCTCATCCCTTTAGTTATCTCTTTGTTTGTTTTATTATCACTTGCTTTTCTAACTGGATCGTTAGCCATTTCTTCACCGGCAGCACTTTTTTCGGGCATTTTGTCTTATATGACAGTTTGCACACTTTAAGAGCTTTAGTTCATTTTACGGATTTCAAATCAGGGAGTTAACATCAACTATTAAAATAACATTTCCGTCGCCCAGGATTGTTGCTCCTGCAAATCCTTTCGTATTCTCAAGGAGCTTGCTTTTAAAGCTTTTTACTATTACTTCCTGTTTTCCAAGCAGTTCATCCACGATTATTCCGATATTTTGCCCGTGTTTTTCAACCAGAACTACGAAGATATTTTTCTCGTCCAAAAGATTGCTCTCGTCCTCATCAGGCAGCTGAAATAGCCTTCTCAGTCTCAGAAGCGGAAGAATTTTGTTATCTATTAGAGTGACTTCCTGTCCCTTGATATGTTTGATTTCCTGCGAGCTAACTTCAACATTTTTTAGTATGTTTGTGAAGGGAATTGCATATCTTTCCTCTCCGACTCTTATCAGCATGGCCTGATAAACCGCAATAGTTAGAGGTAACTTCAACTCGAATCTGGAACCAAAGCCAGGCTTCGACTCAACCTTCACAGATCCTCCAAGACGCTCAATTCTGTTTTTCACAACATCCATTCCAATTCCCCTTCCGGAGATATCGGTAACGCTGCCAGAGGTACTGAGACCCGGAGTAAAGATCAGCTGCATTGCTTCTCTTTCCTGAAGCTGTCCTGCATTTTCTCTTGAGATAATTCCTTTCTTTAATGCAGCCCTCAGGATTTCATCGGTATCTATTCCATGTCCATCGTCTTCGATTTTGATAAGGGCAAAATTCTCCTGCCTTGAAGCTGTAATAAGTATCGTGCCAATCTCTTTTTTCCCAAGTTCTGCACGTCTTTCCGGAACTTCAATTCCGTGATCAACTGCATTTCTTAACAGATGCACCAGGGAATCTCCGATTTCTTCAAGGATAGTTCTATCGAGTTTGATTTCTTTCCCTTTGATTATAAAATCGATTTTCTTATTTTGTATTCGTGCAAGATCTCTTACCATTCTGGGATAGATATAGGTTATATGGTCCAGAGGTACCATTCTTGCCTCGATCACTTTATCTTGCAGTTCTCTTGTCAGTTTATAAAAATCTGAAAGTGCAACCTCAAGCTCCTTGGATCTCAGGTTGCCTGTAAGCTCGTTTATCCTGCTCCGGTTGATTACGAGCTCCCCCACAAGATTCATCAATTTATCGAGCTGTTCGGTGCTGATTCTTGAGCTCTGGATAGTTTTTACTTTAAGATCCGATTTTGAAGAAACAGGTTTCTTTCCTTCTATTTCGGCCTGATAAATTTCCTTTGTAACCTTTTTAATCCGGCTAACTTCTTTAATTTGCCTAGCTTCTTCAGTCTCCGAAACCTTTTTTTCTGTACGGTTTTCTCTCCCACTACCTTTTATCTCGCTGACTTTTTCTCTACTATCTTCGGTTTCACTGTGTTTTTCTCCACTACTTTTTTCTCCACTGTTTTCTATCTCAATGTCTTGTCCATCTTTTTCTCTTTCGTTATCTTCTCTTTCACTATCCCTGTCTCTACTATTTTCTCTCTCACCTTCTGCATCTTCACCTTTTTTTGTTTCGTTCTTTTCGGTTTCGTTATCTTCTATTTCGCTATCTTCTCTTTCACTGCCTTTTTCTTCGCCTTCTTTTGTTCCATTGCCCGTTATCTTTGCAGACAGGGATTTATCGTCAACTCTTTGAAGGGAAGCTTTTTTGGAAGGCTGATTTACATCTCTTAAGGTTCTCAGTACCTCGCCGAAATCAGGATAGGGTTCGTATGTACTACCCGTGTCTTTTTCTCTTTTTCCGGGTTCATTTCCCTTACCCTCACAGACACTTTTCACAAGCCCCTCAAGGGCATCCACACATACGAAGAGAACGTCAATCAAAGAAGAATCAAGTATAAGTTGCCGTGTGCGCAGCCTGTCTATCAGGCTTTCCATTTCATGCGTTAACTCGACAATTTGTTTGAAGCCCATCGTTGCAGCCATGCCTTTGAATGTATGAGCTGCACGAAATAACGTATTCATCTGTTCCGGGTTTTCAGGGTCTTTCTCAAGCGCAAGCAGGGAATCGCTCAGTTCCTTAATGTATTTTTCAGATTCTGCCCTGAAAATGCCCATATATTTTGACATATCCATAATTTTCCCTGCCTTTTTAGAAGCTCAGATTTCTTTTTTCTAATAGTTTTCAAGATACAACCAATCCGACTCAATCCGACTCAATCTTAGATTCAATCTCAGATTCAATCCCGGATTCAATCTCATATTCGATCTCGAATTTGATTTTTGCTTCAATTTTGAATTCAATTCCTGTGTCAATAAGCAGATCCAGTACGAAGAATTAATCTTTTATCTTAACGATTACGCCGTTTTTAGTTCTAAAAGTTAGCTTATTATTTTTATAGAGAGTTAGCTTATTATTTTTATAAAAAGTTAGCTTATTATTTTTATAATTTCTTCAGCCATTTTATCCAGAGGGAGCACAAAATCCGCCAGTTT
>CAZSVY010000266.1:0-4424 GCA_964610495.1 uncultured Methanosarcinales archaeon | reverse complement strand
CAAACAATCATATTTCTATACATCATGGAACAATTTAGAGAATGCTAACATAAAAATTGAGTTTTTGTGGTTAAGAAAGACTGTGCTCATATCAAATCCCGCATAATCGCACATTATAGACCAACTATTTTATTGACAATAATCAGGCTTAAAGATAGGGATATAAAAAAGTTGAGTGCTCCACTAAGTGAAAAGTTTCTTGAATTCATTCCGTTGTTCCTTAATAAAAAAGCGCCAGCTAATGTGACTATAAGAGAGATTAGTAATGCAGGTAAGTAGAAAAGTTGTCCAGCCGGACTTATCATTCCTGAGACGATTTTGATTTCTGTTTGAAAGACAGCATTATTTATTTTTATGCGATACATTCCTGATGTCTCCGGTGTAAACGAAAAGAAATCTATTGTTTGTGTTCCAGCTTTATTGGATGCAGCAAAACTTTTTTTCCAGGTAAATTCTTTTTTTTGCGGATCAGTTAAAGATATGTTAAGTAATTCAGAGTTTGAAAATAGCTCTTCTGTTTTAAATACAATAGTTACCTTCTCATTTTCAGTTAGCATAATATTGGCTTCAATATCTTTTGATGGCCCAATGGAAGCACTTAAAATTTCGTCACCCGAGATATATTCCGCCACAAAAGGAAGGGATGCTAAAAATACAAAATTTAAAATAACAACTGTTTTAATTACTTTGAGGATATAAGTAAATATATTATCTGACATTTTACTCACCTGCGAACTGGTAATAAAACTTTAAGACCTCTGCAGAAATGATCTCCAATGTCCGTTTCTTTTTGATAGATAAAGATAAGAATTGATTATTTTGTAGGAAAAGGAAATTTTCATATTTAGAAGACTGACAACATTTGAACATATAAAATTTCTACTAATAAATTTTATTGTAATTATCCTGCCAATTAAAGTCTATTCCAGTTACTTTTGAAGTCTTTTTAATTTTTACAGACTTGATTAGGAGCTCGGATTTCTTAAGAGATGTACTGTCCTTTTTGGAAGTATCAGATTATTTCTTGCACCTGAGATTCAAGCTCTAAAAGGAAAAATTCCCTTGAAGGGAAATATCTTAAATTATGCTTTGTCTGTCGGTTTCACTATCGTTTCTTGGAATTTCTAATTTAACGCTAGACAAGGTAAAGCTGTTTATGGGGTCAATGAACCAATGCTCCGGTCTTGCGTTTTAGTATTATCACAATTGTCTCTGAGACTCTCAAAATAATAAGGTTCTCCAGTTATGTTGGCACCCTCAATAGGATGCCATCAATTCCACCAGTTTTTGCTACAGCAAAAGCTGTCCCTGAAAATAGAGCGAATATTAACAAAAAAGCACATAGTACACTTGTCGTTCTGTAAAATGTTTTCATATCTCAATCCTCCGAATTTTTCATTACATTTTACAGGAATTTAATCATTTTAGATTTTAGTGTGTTTGACTGTTGGATTACTTAATGAGGTTCTCCTCGAGTAAAAGGTTGAAACAGTTAATTTTTTTACCTAGGAACAAAGACCTTCCTGAAAGCTTACCTGCAGGAGGAATAGACTCTCAATCTGTGCTCTTTGCGGCAGCCAGGACTTCTATTTAGCCGGCAGAAAATCAAGTATATAACTTGTAAATAATTATTGCTGAAAAATCAGGTACAAAGATAAAAAATATTTGACTGTCAATCAATCGAAAAAAAAAGAAACGCCCGGACCGGGATTCGAACCCGAGTCGGAGCCTCGACAGGGCTCCATGATAGGCCTCTACACTATCCGGACACTTCGGTCTCTTTAGATGCTGTTTTTTGCCCGCGTTGTGAGCAAACCTTAAATGCCTTTTTAATATATAAATGTTCCCGTTGAAGGTTTTCGATTCTGGGTATGTATCAGGTCCCGCCTCCCAGACTCGAACCGGGGACATCGCGGTGCCTGCGCGGAAATGTACGGGTAATTTTACCCGCACGAGCCGAACTACAGCCGCGCACTCTACCACTGAGTTAAGGCGGGACAATGTATGTTGATCCAGTACTGCACTGCTTGAGTGCACCATCTCTTATATGGTGATGATATATATGTTTTTCGCTGGAAGTGGGCTATAGGCGCACTTTTATAAAATTTCTAGATATGTGGTTTCATGCTATAATATTTCGTTTCTAAAAATCAATTTCTCACTAATAACAAGTAGTTTCTCACCAAGTATCAATGGTTTATCATCAAGTGCCAACGATTTCTCATCAAGTTTCAATGATTTCTTATTAAATATCAGGAGTTTCTCACTAAAAACAAACAATTTCTTAGTAAAAATAAACAAAAATCAAAAATAGTTACAATAAAAGTTTTATGAAAAGAACCTTCAGGTTCTTCTCGGTAATCTCTGCCTTGTTTAGAAAGTGTTCAGCTCTCCTTTAATTACCATTTCGGTAATCTTTGTCACATTAGATAGCCAGTCGTCAATAACAACTTCGGCTTCGGCTTTGGCCTTGGCAAAAGAAGAGCCTTCCCTGGGGATAATCTGTGCACTTGCCACGAGCGGCTGGTCAATTGGTTTTCCTATCTGGGAAAGCAGCCTGATATAAACGTCCTGCACTTCAGGAACCTGCTTTACAATATCGCGGGCCATCTGGGTCGAGAGAAGGTTATAGATTTTACCTATGTGGTTAATCGGGTTCTTTCCGCTGGTTGCCTCCATACTCATAGGCCTGTTTGGCGTGATCAGCCCATTGCAGCGGTTTCCGCGCCCTACCGAACCGTCATCTCCCATTTCAGCTGAAGTGCCTGTAACTGTAAGGAAAACACAGCTGGTCTTCAGGTTATCTCCGGTGTTAATGCAGACCTTCACATTGCGCTCAGTATACCGGGTTGCGAGTTCCTCGACATATGTCTTCATCTCCTGGATCATGTTTATGTAGCTGTCCAGGTCGTCGATATATCTCCCGATCATGCCGCTGCATATTGTAAGGGTTATATCCTCTTCATCCCTGAGCCCCATAACCTTCATATCTTCTCCGATTGCAGGCATCCGTGACTTAAGGTCTGTGAGGAGTTGCCTTTCGGTATTGTATACAAGGTTTTCAAGCTCGGAAAACGGAGCATGCCCAACCCCGAATGAGGTATCATTTGCGACCGGAACCCTGTCTCTTTTGAAGACATCCCTGAGGTCTGAGGACCCTGTCCCGAGTTTGCAGTCCATGATAACATCTCTTTCGAGATCCATATTTACAAGGGTATTCTTAAGATATCTTCTGGCAGCTTGAAGGGCTACAGACTCGGTAGCAAGCTCGACCCCTTCGAACTCCTTTGTTGCCCTGCCCACCAGCAAAATATATATGGGCTGCAGTATTTCTCCGCCCCCGAATTTGGGGCTGGATCTCCCGGCTACAATCTGGGTTTCATCGGTATTATGGTGAAGTACGGCTCCACATTTGCCTATGTATTCCCTGCATAGTGCGCGACTTACAGCTTCGGCCAGTCCGTCCGATATGCTGTCAGGATGCCCTATCCCTTTGCGTTCTACAAGCTCTATCCGCTGCTTCTCAATCGGGGTTTGGAAGAGCTCTTCCACTTTGATATTTCGGGCCATTTGGATCCTCTTTTTTTAAAATTGATAATAGTTTTACTAGTAAATGTTGATGTTATTGGTTTACTATTTTTCGGTCAGTTGTATCATCAGTCTGCTATTCTTAGCACTCTGCTCTGATTAATTCCTGTATTGTTATGACATTAATAATATTATATATATGACTCGAGAGTTAGCTTCTATTAAATTACTAGGACTATATAATTTTTCCCATCTCCTCATTACTGAAAGTAATAAACTTCCTGAAACCCGATTTTCTTACCTTCAATATTAAAAGCTTACGGATCGCTTCTTTAAATTAATTTACAATGAAAGGGCTTTTTATCTATGAATCTGCCTTTCTCAAAGGAAAACTTCTATGAGATCTTACCGTGAAGTCTATATTATACTAGAGTATTCAGGATAAACGTTTTTACCTGGATGAGCTTACCCGGGGAAAAGTTTCCCGGCAGATTACCTATAGAGGACATAATAGATGATTCGCATTGCAATACCCAATAAAGGGCGCCTTTACGAACCCACAATCTCTATTTTCAAAGATGCAGGGCTCCCAATCAGTGGAGGAGCCGAAAGTCGAAAACTCTTTGCAAAAACTACAGACCCGGATATCCATATCCTCTTTGCCAGGGCCGCTGACATCCCTGAGTACGTACAGGACGGAGCTGCAGACGTCGGTATTACGGGTATGGATCTGATTACGGAAAGGGGAGCAAGGGTTGAAGCCCTCCTGGACCTGAAATTCGGAAAGGCTAGCCTTGTTCTGGCTGTTCCTGAAGACTCGGATTTCCAGAAAGCTCAGGATCTTGAAGGCAGAAAGATTGCAACCGAGTTTCCGGAGATTACAGGCCAGTACTTCA
>CAZSVY010000265.1:0-10701 GCA_964610495.1 uncultured Methanosarcinales archaeon | reverse complement strand
AGCCAGGAGCGCTCGGAACATACGGTGAAGAATACCATCAAGACCAGAAAAGTTGCTATCCTTGTTGCGGACGGGTATGATCATAAAGATGTCAACCAGGTAATGAAGGCTTTAGAGGCTGGCGGAGCAAAGGCCCACATTATTTCTAAACATCAAGGAATGCTAAAGAGCGCAAGCGGAGAAAAACTTGAGGTTGATAAAAGCTATGTCACCACAGCATCAGTATTGTATGATGCCGTATACATCCCGGGAGGAAAAAAGAATATAGAGACCCTGAAGATGCAGGGAGATGCAATACATTTCGTTAATGAGGCATTCAGGCACTGCAAACCTCTGGGAGCAACCGGTGAAGGAGTTGAATTACTCAAAGCTGCAAACCTTCCCGATATACAATTTGCAGGGCAGAAGTCATCTGACAAGGTGGTCTCAAATAAGGGTGTCGTTACCGTCAAGAACGGAGGAGGCAGTATCTCTTTTAACGATGCCTTTATTTCTGCAATTGCAAAGCACCGGCACTGGGATAGGGAAAAGAAAGAACAGGTTCCAGCCTGAATTTATTTGAGCTCCTGGGTTGTTTGAGAGGAGAAAACACTCCTCTCTTCGTTTTTTAAAAATTAAACTATATCTCACCTGAGTGTCAGATTTTCAAGGGCCAGTGTATACTCCTTACCTGTATCATTATAACTTATGGAATAGTTCGTAGGATAGTATGCACTTGTCGGATAGCACTCCGGAAGCTTGAGCTCTTTTGTTACCTCTGGTTTTGTCTCAAGGAAAGCTATTGTAACCATTGGTTCAACGAATACCATTTTCCCGCCATAAAACCCGTAAATAAAGGTCTCATTAAAAGGCTGTCCGTTAAATTCAGGAGCTTCCGGATCTATCCAGTGTGCCCCCATTCTGGGCACTCCTCCGGGCGTGGAAACATATCCTTCCGGAATATATCCGGGCGCCGGCTCTTTTGATAGGTTCTTACAGTCTTCCCCGGACGCTGTAATTTTATCCCTTCCCTCATGGCTTATCATATAAAAGTGGACATCAAAGTGCGGCATGTCATAAATTCCCTGAGGTTCATGACCCTGAGGGTTCCAATCAATCCCAATGTGGTCATAAGCCGTGGAAGCTGCTTCTTCCGGCAGAGCAAGCGTATACTCTATTATTTCCCCTTCTGGAAGTCTTTCCAGGGCCAATTCTGTGAAGTTTACTCCTATTGATGAAGGGTTTCCTTCTCGGTCAAGCGTAACCCAGGAATAGACAGTTCCGTTGCCCAGAGTTTTATTTTCTCCCTCAAACGTTCCCATTTGAGCCGGCTTCACAATGCAATTTTCTTTTTGCGGCTGGGCCTCCCCTATTGCACAGCCGGAAAAGAGAATTGCTGCTGTAAATAAACATAAATAATACGCCACTTTTCTGTCCTTCATATTACCCCCCTCACAGCGTTTTTATTTTTCTGAAACCGTGTTATGAATTCTATTTACATCAGGCCGTAAACACCACATCAACCCTTTCGACATCCCACAAAGACCCCAGTTTTTCCATGATATCCTCTTTTAGCGCAGGAGCAAACTGATGGTCTCCAGGCAGGTCTACTACCACTCTTACCACTCCATTTTCAATACTCGTTTTCAGGATAAGGTTCGTGCGGATAATGTCAAGCCCGGTCAGGGGATTCATAACGTGTTTTAGCCTCTGCCTGATAACTTCTTCGGTGGTAGGCTCTTTCTCGGTTATAAGCCCGTGTTTTTCCTCATAATCCTTGATTGCGGCACGCAGTCCCTCAACTGCAAGCACTGAGCAGTGGGCTTTGATCGGAGGCAATCCCCCAAGTTCCTCAGCAGCCTGCTTCCAGGTTATTTTCTTTGCTTCATCGAGAGTTTTTCCGAGTGCAAGATCTGTTATAATCGAGGCTGTAGCAATGTTTGATGCGCAGCCGTAAGATTCGAATTTTGCATCTTCAATAACCTTGGTATCGGGGTTGACCTTGATGTAAACTGCGACCATGTCTCCGCAAGCCGGGCTGCCTTCAAGGCCTTTTCCGTCAGGATTCTCGATTTTTCCCACGTTGTGCGGGTTCTTGAAATGTTCCAGCACTTTTTGACTGTAAGGAAACTTCATTGTCTCACCTTTTTCTAATTTTACTTTCCCTGAGTTTCTGTAATCTGCTTCCTTTTGTACCATCTTTTCACTTTCTTTGTTTATTTCCTTGCAAGCGGGCTTATCTCCCTGAGCCTTGCCACTATCTCACTCATTGCTTCAATTGCCGCATCAGCATCTTCCATGCGATTATAGCGCCCGAAGGTAAAGCGTACCGAACCGTGTGCTCTCTCATGGTCTCCTCCGATACCTCTGATTACATGGCTGGCTTCAAGGGAGCGGCTAAAACAGGCCGAACCCGTGCTTACTGCAAAACCCCTCATATCCATATGCAAAGTTACGGATTCGCCTTCTACGTAGTGGAAAGTCAGGTTTGCGTTCTGGGGCAGGCGTTTTTCCCGGCTTCCGTTGAGGGTAACATCAGGAATCTCGGAGAGGGCTTTGTCAATCACCCGATCTCTCATGGCTTTGATCCTTCTGTTTTCCTCTTCAGTTACGAGCTCTACGGCTTTTGCAAAGCCGACTGCGGATGGAATATCTTCTACCCCTGCTCTCAGGTTAAACTCCTGGAAACCTCCGTCCATAAACCTGGTAATCGGGGTGTCTTTCCGAATGTAAAGAGCACCCACTCCTCTTGGGCCGTGAATTGTGTGGCCGGACATAGTGATCAGGTCTACGGGCAGTTCCTTTACACTGAGGGGAAGCCTGGTAAAGCTATGCGTAGCATCTGTATGCAGGAGCACGTCTTTTTCTTCACAGATCTCTGAGATAGCTTTCAAATCCTGCACTGTTCCTATTTCCTGGTTCCCTTGCTGGATCGAAACAAGGACCGTTTCCTTTGTGATTGCATTTTTTAGCCCTTCAATGTCTACAAACCCCTCCGGGTCCACATCAAGGAAAGTTGCACCAAAACCCTGTCTCTCGAGAGCTTTTGCTGTATTCAGCACAGGAAAATCTTCTATTTTCGAGACAATAACATGCTTTCCTTTCTTCTCTTTAAGAGCCCAGACAACCCCTTTAAGCGCGGTGTTGCTTGACTCAGTGGACCCTGAAGTAAAGATAACCTCTTCCGAGTTTGCATCAAGCTTTGAAGCAATGCTTTCTCGGGCCCTTTCGAGTGCTTCTTTTGCGTCAATACCCATAGAGTAGCCAAATTCCGATGTTGCTACTGCATAGGTATCAAAAAAATAGGGCTTCATCGCTTCAAGTACCTGCTCATCCAACCGGGTGGATGCTGCATTGTCAAGATAGGTTACATTCTCAAATATTTTTCTCCCTCCCGATATGAGATAATAACATTTTGAATTTTACAGTTAAATCCCAGATTTTCCAGCAAATTGCAACGCTTTTAAGCCAGAAGATTTCCGGAATAGTAATTTAGCTGAATACAATAAGTCTAAATCAGGTCAAATCACGAAAAGATTCGCATTATCGTGAAAATTCAAAATCTAAAGCTTCTTTAAGCCTTAGATGAAGAGAGTTACGTTGGCATCCCTTGCTTCCTGAATATAGGAACCCACAGCTCCCCATTCATCTATCCATTCCGTTCGAAGTTCTTCTTTACTTAAGCCCATGATCTCCATGGTCATCTCGCAGGCGATTATTTTTCCACCAAGTTCCTTGAAATCGTTCATCAATCTTTCAAGTGAAGCGACATTGGCTTTGTCCATTCTTTGCTTGATCATATGCCTGCCAAGCCCCAGCATATTCATCTTGGAAAGCGGCCCCTTATCAAGCTCTCCTTTCTTCAAGCGCATTAGCCCCCAGAAAGTAAAGTATATCGAGGCCTCCATACCCATTGCCAGGGCGCCGTTCGCAATTATAAGCGCGCTATATACTTTATCCATATCTCCGCTGTGCAGGATAATGACCGTCTTTTCCCCCATTCGACTCCTCTTCCGGTTTATCTCCGGATCTTTATCTCCCACTCTTTCCCTCCTTCTTTATCTTCAATATCCAGCACTTCGAGACCCATTGCCTCGCAGGCCATAGGAATTTCCTTTCTTGACGCTGGATGTGTTCCTTTCACAATAACAAGATCCCCTGGAGAGGCTTTCTTTAAGGCCTTTCTGCATTCTACCAGCGGAACCGGGCAGGTCTGCCCTCGCACATCGATTTCCACTTCTGCCATTATTCTTACCCCCCAAAGTAAGAGAAACGGAAGGATTCTGGCAACAGTTCTGCCTGCTGTCTTTCCCTAAAATTCATTATATTCCAAAAAATATATTATCGTTTCGTATTGAAATTCCTATCTGGGAATTCTCCCTGTTATTCTGAGCTAGCTTTCTTTTCAGAGCGCATTCCTGAGCTTTTCTGCAACTTCTTTCAGATTGGTAGTGTCAGGCTCAGTCCATACTATTGATTTTATTCCTCTTCCGCCGTCTCCTTTTCTTCTGGGAATAATGTGTACGTGTACATGGGGAATTTCCTGGCCAGCGACTTTTCCATTATTGATCCCGATATTTGACCCTTCTGCCGAAAATGCCTTCTCGACTGCAGCCGTAATTTTTCTCGCAGCCTCGAAAAGCGAAGCAACACTTTCCGCATCCATATCCGTGAACCTGCTGAAGTGCTTTTTAGGAGCCACCAGAGTATGTCCTTCACTCGCCGGAAAAACGTCAAGAAATGCAAAAACGGCATCGTCTTCGTATACTTTATCTGAAGGAATTTTCCCCGTTATTATTTTGCAAAAAAGGCAGTCTTCCATCATAACCATGTCCCCGTAGAGTTTTAGGGGATACACTTATATCAGGGTTCTGTTCCTTTTGCAACCTCTAACTAGAATTAAATAATTAAAATAAGTACTTGCTCCCTATCTTATCGAACCGGGAGCAATCCGAAGATCTCCAAAAATTCGTCTTCGCAACCGTTGCGCCGGTTGATCACGCCGTTGCTAGGGGTTTTTCGATCAAACCTTTTTTTAAAAGGTTTGCGTTGCGCCGGTTGATCACGCCGACAGTGTCGTTTTCACGTCGTTTTCGCTCAAGCCTTTTTTGAAAAGGCTTGCGCTCAAGCTTAGATGATTATTCGGGTTTTATTACCAGGTTCGGTAGAAAGTTCGGAATACCCTGAAAGGACTCGATTCCTTCTCGAAAATAAGTTACTAAATGTTTAACTATATATTTAATAATAATTAAATCAAATTTATTATAATAACTGCGATTTGTATTTACTTCATTATTGGGGGTGGAAATAATAGCTAGAGTTTTAGGTGGCGCACTGATTGGTATGGTCTGTACTTTTGTTTTTTATTTTATTCCATTAGTAAATTCTATAGCCCCTTTACTGGGCGGTCTTTTAGGAGGCTATTATGCAGACGGAAGTTCCGGAGGGGGACTTAAAACCGGAGTTTTGATGACCGTTTTCATGATTATTCCGGGTTTTCTTCTGGGAGGAGTTCTTGGATCGATACTAAGAGATGCTCCTGTTCTTGGAGGATTCGTAGCAGCCTCTGCATTTATAATTACGATGGTTATTGTAGCTCATACAGCCTTGCTAGGTATAATTGGGTCGGTAATTGGGGCTGTTCTGGCTGAAAGGAGTACAATCTGACAGCCTGGTCTCCTTTAGAATTGAAATTCGATAACTCTCTAATCTCTAAAATATCTGTATTAAATCGATTAGATCGAGGAGGTTATCCTGTTGCTTCAGATTAGATTTTCCGGTCACTTTAGATTGGATTGTCCGGTTACGGCAGATTTTTTACCTGACAAGTTTTCTGGAATTTTCGGCTAAAGCATATCTGTAATCCTGATAACTATATCTGTTGGGGCACTTACCCGAAATTACCAGAAAAATAGAAAAGTAATTAGCCAGATGACGGAGAGCAGGATCCTCTGGCTAAAACCTGCTTTTCCTTGTTTTTATTCTAAAAAATAGAACTATGAAGAAAAAGTTTTTCAGATCTTTTTCTTCAAAATAAAGTACTCTACAAGAATCAAGAACAGGGGCAGAGAGATTGCCATAAGTATTTTGGCCTTTCCCATGGGGTTTTTGATTAGACTGCTCTCTTCTGCGCTTCCGTTCAGGTTACCCTCTTTTCTCTCACTGTTCCAGTTTCTTAAAGTCTCCTGTATCTTTCCTTCTCCTGTCGTTTCCTGTGTGATTTTCTCATCTGCTGTATATTCAGTTATTGCAAAACAGGAAAAACCAGGCGTTTCCGCTTTAAGATAAACATAATTACTGTCTTCTCTGACTTTTTCTGTATAAAGAGACTGCCAGCCTTTATCGTACCAGTTAAGGGTTATAAGGGACTGGTTAATATTATTCTCTTTAATCCATGCCTTCTCAACTTTAAACTCTATAAACCCTTCTTTAAAAGAACCAGGAAGTCCTGCTCCGTCATCCCCCACCCAGATATTCACATGTTTATATATCCTGCCAGGAGGGAGTTTTGGGACAAAAACAGATTTATTTTTGAGTTCTTCTACAATTGTTGTTGTTCTTTTAAATGTCTTCTTTGGGTAAAATTCGACATATGTAATACATGTGGCACTTTCCACGAAATCGAACTTGACGCGGTAACCATTTATAATGTGCCTGGTGGAAAGCTCTTTTGCATCGATATTGCTGACCGGCTCTTTAGAAGTAGTGCCGCTTCCTGCACTGCTGCTGGAAGAACGGGAACTTCCACCCCCTCCGCTGCTGCTTGGAACTATCTCTTTAGAAACTGTCACAGTTCTTGTAAATTCATTGTTAGTTTCTTCCGTTTCGGATATAATGCCTTCGGCATCCACGATTGCTTTTACTTCAATTTGCCCTTCGTTTTCAGGAGTCCAGGAAAAAGTACTGCTTGTCGTGTTGCCTGCAGAAAGTGAGGATACCGGTACTTTCCCGCTATACGTTTCGTTTGTCCCATTGATACTATATTTAAGTTCGTTACTCGATGAATTGCCAGGCCCATTGTTTCTTATTGATGCTGTGAAGGTTATGTTCTCTCCTGGCTTCGGGTTTTCCGGGTTTAAAGAAAGAGACTCGATTTTCAGGTCAGGGAGTATAGCTTTGACATTTATTACTTTTATAAGCTCATTATTAGTCTCATTGCTCTCATATACAGCCGTTCCAGAATCAACAAGTACTTTCACTTCCATTGGTCCTCCTTTATCCGGGGTCAGGGTAAATGAAACATCCGTACCTGCTTCCTGTGAGAGGGCTGGAACGCGAATATTCTCAGTGGCAGCTTTCCCGTTAATATAATATTTTGCTACAACCTCTTCCGAGGGAGTTGTGCCCTGGTTCTTTATTTTCACGGTAAAATTTGAGAGTTTTCCTACCTGAAGATCACCCTGCTCAGGCAAGATATCTTTAACTATCAGATCCGGAAGAAATACCTCTGCAACGGTTACCTTACCTGTTTCCTGGTTGTTCTCTTCGTTACTCTCATTTACCAGGTTTCCCTCATCGACAACAGCTTTTATCTCTACAGATCCTTCTGAGACAGGAACCCATAATTCTGAAAATAACTTACTATTTTCCCCCGCGAGGAGTGGGGAAATATCCCATTCTCTAAAAAGATTTCCGCCTATATAGAGTTTCAACTTCGTCTCTTCTGAAGCCAGCGTCCCCTGGTTATTCACGCCTATTTCGATATTTTGATATTCTCCAGGCTGAGATTTTTCAGGATGCTTGAAAGTATCTATTATTAGATCCGGGAGTCCGGCATTTTTAAATGTTAAGGACTTTGTTTTTTCGTTATTGCTTTCGTCAGCCTCAGGCACTGAGTCTGCTTCATCAATTCTTGCAGTTATTTCGACTGTACTTTCTTCGGTCTCTGGTTTCCATGAAAATGAGATTTGCTCGCTCTGCCCAGCTTCCATTTCAGGGACTTCGCTGTCTCCTATGCGACTTTCGTTAATAGAATAAGCCAGGTTTGTTGCTTCTGAGGTTCCTGTCCCGTTATTTTTTACTGATGCTATAATATCCACTTTTTGTCCGGGTTCCGGATTCTCAGGATCAAACGAGAGACTTTCAATCACCAGATCAATAACAGTCGAATTTTCGTTGTCCTCAGGTTCTGTATCATTATCTTCCGCTGCAGATGCCATGCCCGGGAGTGTTCCAGGAATTATTAGCCCTATCAATAACACGCAGATTAGAGAATTAAGAAAACCAGTTTTCATTTTTACAGGCCTCCGCTCCCTCAGTAACCAGGATATCTGGTACGTCAGCAACTGATTAACAGGTGACCACTTGATTTATAGAATAACGTTTCTTATCTTTATTCTTTAGTAAATTTTTTCAGTGAATTTCTGACAGGATATTTTATATATCGTTCCACACAAAATACTTGCTATATAAACTTTTAATACTTTATATTTAAAGCTCAACTCTCTGAATTAATTTGTTTTTTTCAGAGGGTTCTCCAGATGAGGGCAAATTCAGTTGCGTATATTGCTTTCCTTTCACGTTTCTTTATGTAAGAAGTCGGGATGAAAGATACTATGTGATAATTTTTTATGTTATAGTTTTTATGTTACAGTTTTTATGCGATAACTTTTATGCGATAATTTTTATGTGATAACTTTTTTATTTTTTAGTCAACATTTTTCTGGTGATCTTTCATCGGTTGGCTAACGTATTCAAAGTTCCATATCGGAACGCCTTTTATTTCTCCCTTCTCAAGATGCTCAAGCTCATGAGCTGCGCTATATGCAGGTGTACCTTTCAGGCGTATGTGCCTTTTCTTCATCTCCCTTATCCTTATCGTCCTGAGATCCGGGTTAACTTCTGCAAATATCAACTTTTTCGCCCTCAGGCTTATGCAGTAGGGCCTTTCGACCAGTTCTCTTTCTTCTCTGGCTCCGCACTTTTCGAGCCTGTAGATCACTCCTTCTTTCTCTACGATTTCAGGCTCGATAAAGAGGTATATCTTTTCCAGAGTATAGCCAGTCTTACTTTCGTCATTATAATAGGTGATAACATCCTTTACTGCAATACTCCTTGTTTCCTCGGAGGCATAGCTCCAGGACCCTCCTGATTTTAGCGAAAGCAGAAAAGGAAGAAAGACTTCCTCCTGAATTCCAAAACTGGAGATTATATTTTTTTCCTGGGCTGAAAACTTGAAGATTGCTCGAATTTCCTCAGCATCCATATTCATCTCCCCTTTGGAGGAATTGAATATCAAGTTTATTAATCCTTTTCCTTTGCGCATAATGAATCAACGTAACAGAAGAATATATTCAGAATATCATATTGAGAAGGCCGTGGAACACTAAAATGAGATAAAGGTCCAGAGCCATGAATATTTAAATAATTTAAAAATTGAATAGCCTCTGAAACATTGAAATAAAGTAAAGGTTCAATAAGTCCTGGATGTTAAATTAAAAAGCTTGAATAATAGAGCAAAATAGAAAGTAATAAAACGTGGATTTTGATCAAGGTAAAGTTAACAAAAACCGGATTATAATCAAAGTTCATAAAAACATAAAATAAAAAAGTAGGTCGTCCATTTTCATTCAGTTGATATTATATAATATCAATTAAATACTATGGTTTATGGGGAAACGGGGTCCTAAACCACAATTCATTGATGTAGCTTGTCCTAATAAGGATTGTGAACTTTACGGTCTTACCGATCAAGGAAATGTTGTCGGAAATGGAACTTCCATAAGCCGTGGCGAAAAGACAAGAAAATACATTTGCCGCCACTGCGGCAAAGTATTCAATGATCATACAGGTTCTGTCTATTATGATCTTCGCAAAGAGGAACGTATTATTGATTTATCCTTGAAAATGTCTATGAAGGGAATGAGTGAAGAAGCTATTGCTGATGTATTGGAAATAGAACCAGCTACGGTACGTAGATGGTTATGTCGTGCTGCAGAGCAGTGTGATAAGGTAAATAAGAATTTCATGAAGAACCTGAATCTGCATAAGATTGTTATGGATGAACTATGGGTTATAGTCCAAAAAAAATAGTCCCGAGAATGAAGGATTATGAAGATGATGGTTCGTGGATGTGGGTAGCTTTTGCACCAGAATGCAGATTAATAGTTGCTTTTGTTATAGGACCAAGAAAACAGTATGTTGCGGAGGAATTACTGGAACTAACAGCTAAATGCCTTTCTGAATCGATACCTCTTTTTGTCTCTGATGGTTTGAAGTTTTATACAAAAGCTCTTTTAAAAGAATTCGGAGAAATAGAGGAGTTCCCAAGAACTGGGAAGAGGGGAAGACCAAGAAATCCAAAAATTATTCCTCCTGATAACTTAAGGTATGCACAGGTTATAAAAGAGAGAAGGGGAGGAAGGTTACAGAAGATCGTCAAGAAAGCAATATTTGGAAAAAACATCAAAGAAAATGAGATATCAACAAGTCTACTTGAAAGGCAGAACTTAACATTCAGGCAGGACAACAATAGAGTCTCAAGGAAGACAATAGGGTTTTCGAAGAAAGTAGAGTGCTTGATAAGTAGAATGATGCTCTACTGCACACATTTTAACTTCTGTAGAGAACACAGTGGGTTAGCATATGAAGATGAAAGAGGCATTAAATGCAAGAATACGCCTGCAAGAGAGGCAAAAATTACGGAGTCAAAATGGAAATTAAGGGATTTAATGACATTTAGATATTTCAAAACATCAACCGGATAAAAAAGGACGACCAAAA
>CAZSVY010000264.1:0-3549 GCA_964610495.1 uncultured Methanosarcinales archaeon | reverse complement strand
ACAGGCAGCCAGTAGTGATCCGGTTTAACCGCCACAAAGTAAAGGATGTAAATGGAAAAAGGCAAAATCCAGCTGAAAAAAGCATAACTGCCTGTTGGTTCAAACATAGTAGGTGTGCATATGGAACAGACATACGTAATGGTGAAGCCTGACGGAGTCCAGCGCGGGCTGGTCGGAGAGATAATTTCCAGAATTGAGAAGCGAGGTCTAAAAATCGTCGCTCTCAGGATGAACGTTATCAGTGAAGCCACTGCAAAAGAACACTACGGTGAACATGCAGCCAGGCCTTTCTTCCCCTCCCTTATCGAATTCATCACTTCCGGCCCTTCAGTCTCAATGGTAATTGCCGGAAAAGATGCAGTTCGGGTCATGAGGGCCATAAACGGGGCTACAAACCCTGTGGATGCGGCTCCCGGAACAATCCGTGGGGATTTCGCTCTGGATGTAGGTAGAAATATAGTTCACGCATCCGACTCCCCAGACGCTGCAGCAAGGGAAATTGCAATTCACTTTAAGGACTCCGAAATCGGGAAATATTCCAGGATCGATGAGGTCTGTCTGTACGAATAAAACAGGTACATCAAAGCCTTTTCGTGTTCCTCGAACTTCAGGGCACGATTCCAGGCTTTTGTTTATCCGGTACCTGCAATATGGGTCCTTAGGGGAAACCCGGACCCTTCTGGACCTGCAGCGAATAAGACGCGGGAATGAGAGAGGTTTTGCATATGGCCGACAAGAAAAATTTAAGAACTCCTATAGTCTGCGTGATGGGGCACGTTGACCACGGGAAAACGACTCTGCTGGACAAGATCAGGGGTACTGCAATTGTCAGCGGAGAAGCCGGCGCCATCACCCAGCATATCGGGGCAACTGAAGTCCCAATAGACGTGATTATCAACAAGCTCGGAGACCCGAGGCTTCGAGAAAGGTTCATAGTGCCAGGACTGCTCTTTATTGATACGCCTGGGCACCATGCCTTTACAACTTTAAGAAGCAGGGGAGGTGCCCTTGCCGATCTTGCAATTGTTGTGGTGGACATAAACGAAGGTTTCAAGCCCCAGACCTACGAAAGCCTGCAGATCTTAAAACGGTTCAAAACTCCTTTTGTTGTCGTTGCTAATAAAATCGACAGGATTGGCGGCTGGGTCTCACAAAAAGACCTGCCTTTTGCAGCCACTTTCAAAAAGCAGTCCGAGGATGTTCAGGCTCGACTTGAGACAAAGCTCTACGAGGTAATAGGCGAGCTATATAACCAGGGTTTTGCAGCAGAACGGTACGACAGGGTTACAAACTTCCAGAAAACCCTGGGTGTAGTGCCTGTAAGTGCTGTTACGGGCGAAGGAATTCCTGATGTCCTGATGGTACTTCTTGGCCTGGCCCAGAAGTTCCTTGAAGCAAACCTGCAGTATAGCGCTTCAGGACCAGGAGTCGGCACTGTGCTTGAGGTCAAGGAAGAAAAAGGCCTGGGTGCGACCCTTGATGTTATTCTCTACGACGGCACTCTGAAAAAGGGCGATACTGTTGTTATCGGAAGCCTGGGAGAACCGATCCAGACAAAGGTACGGGCCCTTTTAAAGCCGAGGGAACTTTCTGAAATTCGTTACGAGAGCAAGTTCAAGCAGGTGAATAAAGTTACTGCTGCGGCTGGTGTAAAGATTTCGGCTCCTGGTCTTGAAGGGGCTCTTGCAGGCTCTCCCATAAGGGTTGCTACCGAAGAAACCCTTGACGAGATTGTAACCCAGGTAAAATCCGAGATTGATGAAGTCAGGATTGATACGGGTTCGATAGGGATCATGATCAAAGCCGATACCCTCGGCTCCCTTGAAGCCCTCGTCCATGAGTTCAAAAAAGATGAGGTCCCTATCAGGAAAGCCGAAGTGGGAGATATCTCACACCGTGATGCCATTGAGGCTTCGACGGTTGAAGACCCGCTATATTCCGTGATTATAGGTTTCAGTGTGAAAATTCATCCTGACGCCAGAGATTTCCTGCAGGAAAGCAGTGTGAAGGTATTCACAAATGATGTGATCTACCGCCTGGTTGAAGATTACCAGAAATATGTAAAAGAGCAGCAGGAACGGGCTGAAAAGAAGATTTTCGAAACGATAATCCGTCCCGGAAAATTCAAAATCCTTCCGGGCTGCGTATTCCGCCAGAGCAAACCCGCAGTTGTCGGCGTAAGAGTGCTTGGCGGAGTCGTGCGGACAAACGCAGATGTCATGCTTGAAAACGGAAACGTTGTAGGCAAGATCAAGGGTCTGCAGTCCGAAGGAGATAATATTCCATCGGCAGGGGTAGGCAAAGAGGTTGCAATGGCAATTGAAGGCGCAACCGTAGGCCGACAGATCAAAGAAGATGATGTGCTCTATATCAATGTGCCTGAGAGGCACGCCAAAGTTCTTGAGCACGAGATCTACGATTCCCTTTCAACCGATGAAAAGGAGACTCTTGACATTTTCCTTTCCCTGAAACGAAAAGACAATCCTTTCTGGGCAAAATAACGCTTATAAGTGCATAATTATATTCTGGATGCACGTAAGGTTCAGGTAAGAATTCAGGAAAATCCGGGTGAACTTCATAGAGGTAAACTTCGGATAGAAAGGCAAGGCAAAGGAATTATTAAAAATAAATCTGATATTGGAGGATTTCACATGGCTAGTTTCAAAGTTGTAATTTCTGACCCAAAGGAAGCGCGTGCTTACCAGGTCGATGTAAAAGACCCTGATACAAACGCATTAATCGGGAAATCAATAGGTGACGTTGTTGATGGTGCTGTTTTCGGCCTGACCGGATACAAAATCAAGATCACTGGCGGCTGTGACGGCAGCGGTTTTGTTATGAAACCCGACCTTCCTGGCCCCAGAAGGCAGAGAATTTTGCTGGCAGTAGGCGTGGGCTACACCCCCAAACTTCCGGGACAGCGCAGGAGAAAGATGATGCGCGGCAAGGAAATTGCCCCTGACATCGTCCAGATCAATGCAAAAGTCGTAGAGTACGGAAGCAAATCCATAAGAGCCCTTCTCGGTCTCGAACCCGCAGGAGAAGCTCCGGCAGCAGAGTGATTTTTCAAGTTCCGCCTGCGGGCGGGATTTAAAACACTTTTTATTTTCGTTTTTGATCTTTTTTAGTTTTATGTAGTTTGATTTTGGTTTTATTTATTTCATCTGTTATTGGTTCTAGTATTTTTTTCTATTTCTCTTGTTTCCTTTTCTCTCTTCTTTTTCCTAGCTCTGCCCCTATAACTGCCCCCATTCCAATGAAAATTCCAGTACGTATTCCATTCATTAAATCATGAGAAAGGTATCCTAATAACACGCATACAATAAGGGACGTAAAGAAATATAAAAATCGTTCTTTCATTAGAGATTTTTCCATGTTGAGTATCTCCTGACTTTGATTTTACAAACCTGTTTATTCAGCTCAGGAAATTTAGTTGTCTGAGTTTTGTTTTCGATGTGACCATTTTATTCCTAAAACCAGAAGTATCAGTACTATTCCAAGAATTATGCTTCCTTTCAGTTTCGGAAGAACAGGATAATCCAGTACAAG
>CAZSVY010000263.1:0-3499 GCA_964610495.1 uncultured Methanosarcinales archaeon | reverse complement strand
AAGTGCTGCAACCGAGCGTTTTCCCCTTACCATTTTCGAGAAATCCAGCCCTTTTTCCTCGATCATCTGCTGAATCCTAAGCTCGTTTCCTACAAGCACTTCTTTTGGCAGGTTCACAGGAAATCCTGATGGGAGGTTTGTTTTAGAGCCTTCTGCCGTAACAAGGAAACAGATTACCCTGATTCCCTCTTCCATATGCCCTTCGAGAATGCTGTGCTTTATTATATGCTCAAGCGCGACAAGGGAATCGAGAAGGTCGGGATACCCCTTATTTTCTACTTCCAGGCGGGAGATTGTGAAAATCGGGATTATTTTTTCGGGCTCTATCCTTTCCCCTCCGTGGTATTTGTACAGGTTTTCGGAAAGGAACTTCCTGATCCGTTCAAGGGAGCTTTCTTTCTGGTCCCAGTCTACCTTATCGGATTCTATGGTTATTCCGTTTCGGATCACAATCCCGTTAATCCCGTAAAAGAGCCTGACCTCCTGCCGGGTCGACTCCCCGACTGCGGTAACCGTATCGGCATATGACACAAGGGCTTCGAGGGCGGCCAGGTTTTCAGGCACGCCTGGAGGCCATGTACTGTCATTGTTCCTTCTTTTCTGGATGGAATTATATCCTGCAGTCCTTCCGGGCAGAGTTGCATGCAGGGTTGCAACCGTATTTATCGGGATTCCAAGCCTTTTCAGCCTGGCTGGCGCATAGAACACCCCGAATTCGTGGCAGTGCAGGGAGACTCCAGGGCAGGGGATAAAACCCTGAGTTGAGGCTGCTTCAGGAGTTTCGACATTTTCCGAAGCTGTGCTTACAAGAAGCCGGGCAAGCTCGGAAATTGCATAGGAAAGGCAAAGGTAATGGGTATATTCAGGCCCGTTTGACATACTCTCATATCGCAGGGAATCAAGCCCAAGATGTTCGTAAGCTTCAGCTTTGACCCTGCTTTCAAGGGTCATCTCCTTTCCCATATACATCGAGCGTATTTTCCCGAAATCCGAGGTCTGAAACTGCAAATAGCCTATCTTTGTATCCCCTACCAGTTTGCCTCCAGTAAATACCTTGATGCCTGATCTTTCAAGGGATTCAAGGGTTTTCTGGAGCTCCTCGCCAGGATTGAGAGGACCGAATTCCTCCATACCTGTAATTCGGTTCAATCCCCGGTTCCAATCCGCACCCATGTGCCCGTAATAAGGGCCCACGACAAGTATCTCTTTCCCTTCCTTCGTATTCAGTTTGCCGGAATCGAAAAGAGCCGCAAGGGTTTGTGCTTCTTCATGAATGACATTCCAGATTCCGCCCATCTTGTTTGATTTAGGGCCTGCTTCTTCTCCGGCAAGTATGACAAAATGCTTTTCCAAATCCTGACCACCCCAGGGTCTTTTGCCATTCCGTTCTGTATTTATATTTTAATTCGCCTGTGAATATTAAAATGTATCAATCGAAAAATAAACCTGTAAAGGATGCAGACTGCGTGAAGAAATGATTGGGACCTGGAGCCTGCGGCCTGATGGCAGTTATTGAGACGAAAAAAGGAAAAAAATATGAAGGCTCCCGGGCCTGTTAAGAATCTCGAAAAAGCATAAATACCGCTGCATATAATGCGGGAAAAGGAATTTATCAGGCACTGGCATCAATTACAGACGTCTTTGTTTTCGCGTAACAGCTTTCCACAAGTTTCATGGTCCCTTCGAGCTCGGTAATTTCAAAATCAAAGAGTGTGGAAAATTCCCTGACATAAGCTTCAAAATCCTTCTCATAGATGAGGCCTGTGTTTATCCTTGCAACTCTTTTGTATCCGGCATAATCAAAGACGAATTTCGACATGGAGATGTCATCGGGGTTCTGGCTCAGGCCTGCGGTCCTGATCATCTCCCTCCAGTTTGCAGCCCACATCGGGGTCAGGAAAAAAGTGCCCACTCCTTTGCAGCTTTTCAGGACTTCAAGATAGCGCCCTCTGCCTCCGAGCACGGCACCTATACAGTCATCAACAATTTCCCCGTTTTCTTCTTTCAGGATGCAGACCTTGCAACCCAGGGTCCTGAAGTCGTCTTCGATTTTCCCGAGCACGTTTCCGCAAAGCCCGTAAAAGAGCAGGATTCCATCCGAATGCGGAGCCATTGCCTCTACTTTTGAATAAACCGTTTTCTTAAGATTTTCCGGAATTGCGTGCAGGGCGAGCTCAAGCATGTATATATTCAGGGTAAGCCCCTTCTCTTCCTGTTTTTCCGGCAGCTCTTCAAAAGGAAGCATTTTGTGCGGGACCCCGGCTTCCAGCAATTTTTTCCTTATGCCGCCGCAATCATTGTTCTCCACGACAACTACTTTTTCAATTTCAGGGTCATTTTCGAGCAGGTGCATTATTTCATCTTCGAACATTCTGCACCCGATTATACTGATCACTGGCATTTGCAACTCCTCCTATTTTTCTCCCTGGAAGCTGAGTAACCGGGCTCTAATGCAGTATTTTGCAGTATTCTGTAGCATTTTACAGTTTTCTGCATTGGTTTGCAGTATTCTGCACGTTTACAATATTCCGCATTAGTTTGCAATATTTTGCATCGTTTTACACTATGCTAAGAGCTTCATTCTATCTATTTTATGATATCTAACTTATTTTTTATACTATAAGATATATTAAAATATAAATATGTCTCTCCTCTGTTAAAGTATAGATCCCGGTATCAATTTATTTTGATATTCCTGCTTTTTGACATTTCTGCTTTTTGACATTCCTGCATCTTGATATGCCTGCGTTTTTAGTACGCCTGCGCTAACACTTTCCTTTTTTGTCAATTTTTTAGTGTTATCCACGACCCAATTCTTCAGATCAGGGCCTGGTAGTAACCTTTCTTCTCCAGGACTTCGACAGGGAGGGAAAAAAGTTCCGAAAGGTTTGCATCGGTCAGGATTTCCTGTTTTTTTCCGTCCATGAAGACTTTTCCGTCTTTTATGAGGATTACACGGTTGATTTCCGGAATAATATCCTCAAGGGTGTGAGTTACCAGAATAACACTTTTTCCCGAACCTGCAATTTTCCGGACACTCTCGCGGAAACCGTGAAGGGCTTTGAGGTCAAGGCTGTTTGCAGGCTCGTCTAAAATAAGGGCTTGCGGGTCATGCACAAGGGCTCTGCCTATAAGCACCCTTCTGGCTTCGCCCGAGGAAAGTTCGGACATCAGCCTGTCTGCAAGGTGGGAGATCTCAAGAAAGGCAAGAACTTCCCTTGCTCTTGACTCCATTTCAGGGGTAACTTTGTGGTTGTAGTAAATTCCTATGCTGCTGAAAAACCCTGAAAGTACGACATCCAGCACACTGACCTGGCGGCAGCAGGTTTGCTGAAGGTCGCCGGATACTATCCCGAGAAGTTTCCTGAGCTCAAAAACGTGCCAGGTCCCTTTGCCCATGATATTCAGAACAAGCCCGTCGGCTGCTGCAAGAGGATGATATTCCTTTGTAAAGGTCTTGATGAGGGAAGATTTCCCGGAGCCGTTAGGCCCGATAATT
>CAZSVY010000262.1:0-7652 GCA_964610495.1 uncultured Methanosarcinales archaeon | reverse complement strand
CGTTCGCCCGCTTGAGCTGCGGTTTTGACGGAAAAAGAACATCGAGCAAGGAATATTTCAACTTCAAGCGTTCGCCCGCTTGAGCTGCGGTTTTGACGGAAAAAGAACATCGAGCAAGGAATATTTCAACTATAGCACTATTTAGTATTTAAACAGCTATAAATCAGGACAGGACCATAAAGTGATAGTATGCCCAGAGAATTTACACGAAGGGATATTGAGATTTTTAACAAGCTTGCTCCTGAAGCAGGAGGAAGATTAACTTCCAGGGAAGCAGGGCATCAGTTTCCCTTTATCCTGCGCCCGGTCTCACACAAGTTTGCCGAGTCGCCGGAAGATTTCAGGAAAAGGCTGGAGAGGCTGAACCCCGATGAACTTGATTACCTTGTAGGGCTTGCGCTGGAAGGAAAGGAGGATGTCCAATCCCTGGACGAAGACCTTGAAGAGCTGGTCGCAGTAGTTGCCGAAAAGCTGTCTACTGAGAGGGCAAAGCAGCTAAAAGATTTTATTGGAATCTTCTAAGGACACTTGAAAATGCCCTCAAAACAGCTGCTTTTCGGAACCGGGGGAATCCCGAGAAGCACAAAAGGAACAAGCAGTATCTCCGGAATCAAACGGATCAGAGAACTTGGTCTTGACTGTATGGAGCTTGAGTTTGTCCAGGGAGTACGCATGGGTGAAAAAGGGGCAAAAAGCGTCCTGGAAACTGCAAAGAAAGAAGAAGTAGCCCTTAGTGTCCATGCACCCTATTATATCAACCTGAATTCTTATGACGAAGAAAAATTAAAGGCAAGCCTTGAGAGGATCTACCAGGCCTCAAGGATAGGCAGCCTCTGCGGGGCCGAATCCATTGTGCTGCATGCAGGTTTCTATCAGAAAAGCAGCAAAAAGCATACCTTTGAGAACGTCTCAAAAGCCCTGAAAGCGCTTACCGGACAGTTCCGGGAGGAAGGCATCCCTGCAATTCTGCGCCCCGAGACTATGGGCAAGCGTACGCAGTTTGGAACGCTTGAAGAAGTGCTTGCGCTGAGTGCGGAAATCGAAGGGGTTATGCCCTGCCTTGATTTTTGCCATCTGCATGCAAGGGAAGGAAAGGAAAATTCCTACCCCGAGTTTACGGAAATTCTCTCAGGGGTCGAAGAAAGCCTTGGAAAAGAGGGGCTTTCAAACATGCACATGCACATCGCAGGAGTGGAATACGGCATCAACGGGGAAAAGAAACATCTGAACCTCAGAGAATCGGACTTCAGTTACCCCGAACTTATGAGGGCTTTAAAAGAATTCAAGGCCAGAGGACGGGTGATACTTGAAAGCCCTGTTCTTGAACAGGACGCACTTATGCTAAGGGAAATTTACACGGAATTATAGTCTCATGATTCCTTTTTAAAATTACCCTGGGCACTCACAATCCAAACAAAAGCGTATCCGATGTTACATAAAACTAGCTAATATCTGCACGGTTCTAATTTTTTGCTTAAGCTTTTTTCTAAAAAGCTCAGTAAAAGAAATTAATATGTAATACACACATTGTTCTTATTTTTTGCTTAAGCTTTTTTCTAAAAAGCTTAAAAAGAGATTAATATGTACCTGGTGTTGCAAGCACATATTATTCAAGATGATATTCAAGGACACATTCTAAGCAAATCCGGTTGAGAAGTCAATTCCCATATTTTATTGAATCCCACTCCAGCTATATTGCTTGCCACTATAACGTTGCTTGCCCTCGGTTTCCTCATGCCTTTTCATAGCTAATTTTGCCTTGTGTTTCATTATCAGGTAGACTCCAGCCAGGCCCACAAGAGTGTAGATTAGCCGCGAGATAAAAGATTTCTTTCCAAATATAGCCGCTACCAGATCAAAGTTCAGGAGACCTACAAGACCCCAGTTAATAGCGCCTATTATCGTTAGCAGCTTGGACGGAATGTATAGACTATCCGGCATATCAGGCATTTTATGCATCTTTATCAAACCTCCCCACTGAAATAGAGCATTCACAAAGGCACAAAGGACAGATCATTTTTTCTGACTGGAAAACTCCAGGCTTTCGGATGATCTAATCATTTGCTTCGTAAACAGTGTTGGAGCTAGGATATTATGAATCTATTCCTTAACCTGGCTATCTGGTAAAAAGAAATGAATTTTTGGATAATCCCATCGATTGCAACATACTCATAAGGGCTATAGTGAAATCTAAGAAAAAAGTAAAAAGAAGGAAATAATTATATCTTTAACGTCTCAGGGCTGTCTCCGGTCTCTTCGAGCCACTGGCAGCCTTCTTCCCTGTTAACGACCCCAACCGTAAATTCTATCCCGCTTTTCTCCACATATTCCTTTATTCTTTTAAAGGCGTGGTCCACCATCCCGCCGGCTGTAAGGATAAGGCAGCGTTTTCCGCAAAGCGCCATCAGGATCGATTTATCTATAACGCCTGAGGTAACATCCAGCCTGACTCCGTCCTGTTCGGCAAGGGTTTTACTTTTCTTGCCCATTGCTCCGACGAAGACAATTTCTCCTTCCTTAAGGATTTGTTTTATTTCAGGCAGGGAATAGCTGTCAGTATCGTAAAGCAGGACTCCGCCGGCTTTAATTCCTTTACGTTTTAATTCAACAATAGCCCTTCCGTCCGGGTGGATATGCAGCACAGTGGCGTTAATGGCCTCGTAAGGCGACTGGGTCGCATATTCCCCGTACATGATCCCGAGATTCAGGTTATCTCCTTCTCTTACGCCAGGAGGGACTTCAACCCACATCAGGTCAAGGGGTTTTAAGGTATTGACAAGCTCAGGTATGGTTTTTGGGGAACTTCTGCCGTATGCAAGCCCTCGTCTTTCGATTTCGTGGTAGATCTCAAGGGTAGTGGGCTGCCTGAGCCCGGCTTTTTTGAGGAGTTCGGATTCTTTGAAAACCTCTGCTGGGGTACCCTGGCCTATGATTTTGCTGTTTGACAGGAGGAACACATAGTCGGACCAGCGGTATGCCAGATCCACATCATGCGTTGAAATAATGATAGTGCTCCCGAAGTGGTTAAATTCGTTAATCAAATCCATAATTTCATCCGCACCTACGGGATCGAGGTTCGAGAGGGGTTCGTCAAGGATGATCACCTCGGGTTCCATTGCCATAACCCCGGCAATTGCAACCCGTTTTTTCTGCCCTCCGCTTAGATGGTGAGGAGGTTTGTCTTTAAACCTGGAAAGGCCTACCTGCTCAAGGGCACGCAGAACGCAGGTATCGACCCTCTCTTTTGAATAACCGAGGTTTGCAGGCCCGAAAGCTACGTCCTGAAACACCGTGGGAGCAAAAATCTGGTCATCGGAATTCTGAAAAACTATCCCTACGGATTTCCGAATTTCCCGAAGGGATTTTGAATCGTACTTGAAAGGAACACCATGGAACAGGATTTCACCCTGGTTCGGCTTAAAGGTCCCATTAAGAAGCAGGAAAAGTGTGGACTTACCGGAACCGTTTTGCCCTACAAAGGCAATTTTCTTTCCTTTCATGATTTCAATATTCAGATCCTGAACAGCCACGGTTCCGTCAGGGTAAGTATACTTAAGTCCCCTGGTCTCAAGAATAATCATAATCTTTTACCTCAGACAATAGATGCGTTTTTTGTTAGATAAAGAAGTGCGAGAGTCAGGAGAAAATAGGCCGAAGTAAGAAGCAATTCAGGTGCTTTTACAGGCCTGTGCACTTCGAAAAGTGTCATTTTCCCATCATAACATCTTGAATTCATGGCAAGGAAGAGTTTGTCTCCCTGTTCCCAGGAACGGACGAAAAGGGTACTTCCAAGCATGCCCAGCGAATGGAGAGACCGCCTGAAACTTGAGTACCCCAACCTTACGGTCTGGGCGTACCTGATGGAAAGGGCCATATCCAGGAAGACGAAAATATAGCGGTAAATCAACATGGAGAGCTCTATAAAGGATTCGGGAAGCCTGGAAGCTTTGAACACTGCAAAAAGCTCGATCATCGGGGTTGTCAGCGAGAGGAAGTAAAGGCAGCACATCCCGCTTATTGATCTGGCAAGTACCAGCAGGGCAAGCTCAAACCCGTCTGTCCTTACAGAGAGAGGATGCCCGAGGATTTCGAATGACAGCAATTCAGGTCCGGAACCTGAAAAGAAGGCAATGATAAAAACTCCGACAGCCGCAAAACCAAGAGGAGCCAGCAGAAGTTTTACATAAAGGGAAAGGGGGGCTTTGCCAAAAGTAACCGTTGCAAAGCTCATGCAGAAAGCTATGAAAAGAGGAGGGATAGGGGAACTGGAAGAGACTCCTGCAAGCAAACCGAATAACACTATTGCAAGCTTCAGCCAGTTGTTTCGGTGCCTGAGAGGGCTCATGAGGGCATAATCATCAAGGATATTGGTCATAGGTAACCCGCTGATTGGTGGATGAAAACTAAAAATTGAAAGTTAAAAATAAAAGGCAAAAGATAAAAGCTTTCCTCCCTTAAGGGGAGGAAAATAAACATGGCAGAAGAAGAGATTATAGAGAGTGCCTGTCGCCCTCGGATTTACTTTTCCCTTTATACCCAAGCTCGTTTTCATATTTTTTTTTAGCCCTGTAATAGCCAAGGAAATATCCGATAATTCCTGCGCCAATAGCTGCCTGAAGACCAAAGAGAAGGCTTTCAATTTCTCCACTTGGAGGTTCCCAGATAGGTTCTGCAATTGGCTCGTAGGTCCCGCCAGTAATCTCGTTTATCACGCCTTCAGCTTCCCCGTCAGCTCCTCCGTATTCAGCGTCCGTAGTTGAAGACATGTAGATAAACTGAACTGTAAAGATAAGGAGAATTCCAAGCACGATAAGTTCCAGTTTTCTGCTCATGTGGGAATCCCCCTGAGTTTTCGTACGACTGAATCTTCAATGACTTTCATTTCCACAAGAATATCGCTCTTGACGTTTACGACGTACTTGAAAAGCAGGGCACTGACAGCTCCTTCCATGATCGCAAGGGGCACCTGAGTTACTGCAAAGACAATTGCGAATTTCTCGAACGAGCTGAGGAGAGCTCCAAAGGTAAGTACTCCACCGGCAGGATACGCAAGAGCAAGTTCCACAGAGGTAGTTAAGTAAGTTGCCCAGTCTCCAAAAGCTGTGGCAAGGAAGACTACGGCATAAAAGTTAAGATTAGCTTTCATTCCCGCTTTGTAGATTAGATATGCCACCAGGGGTCCTACTATTCCCATTGAGAATACATTTGCTCCAAGGGTTGTCAGGCCGCCGTGGGCAAGGAAAAGAGCCTGGTAGAGAAGCACGATTGTTCCCAGCACTGCAGAAATTGCTGGCCCGAACATGATTGCAGCAATCCCGGCTCCTGTAGGGTGAGAGCAGCTTCCGGTTACAGATGGTAGTTTCAGGGAGGATAATACAAAAATAAATGCACCTGCAACAGCCAGTAGAGGTAATATCTCACGTTTTTCTTTTACCAGTCTATTCAACTTATTAATTCCGTACAGTATCACTGGAATTGATACTGCAAACCAGATCTGCCACCAGGGGGTATCTAAAAAACCTTCCATTATATGCATAGGATCACCGTGCGGATATCAAGTAAACATTAGTGGGGTTAAGGCAAGTTAGATTGAGTTCATTTATAGATAAAGGTTACGGTGATGAAGAAGCGAGTGCGTGAGAGCGTATCAAATTAATTTAGAGGTAATAATATTCTCAAAGTGGAGAAAGTATAGAGCAGAACAAGCAAACTTGAATCAATATCAAGCATAAATCAGGGAAATTATTATATCCAATTTTGAATAATTTTATAAAAACAGCTATCAAATGGAGTTAGTAGACAGAATAAATGAAAAAATTAGACCTGTCCATTTAAAGAACCAGACATTCCCCGGTTGGAAAGTTAAGTTGTGTATAAAGAAGATAAATAATAGAAAAAAGAAAAAAGCAAAAAAATAAAAAAATGGAGGTTATAATCAAATATAGATTCCGTTTTAAAGACCTGGAAGACAGGCAAGAAAAAAACAAAGTAAAGCAATGGAGATCAACTAAATTTGCTTTGGCACCTTAATATTGTACTTCGTATTACATAAATATATCTATTCTTTCCGTATGAAGAATAATTTTTGGAAGATACGCCCAGAAAATGCACGTTATAAAGGAAAAGAAACGAAACTTTAGAAAAAGTTTGCTTAAATGAATGAAACTTAAGAAAAGATTACTTAAACTTACCTGGAAAACCGTAAGTCAATTATTAAAAAAAGCTAATCATAAATCAGTTGCTACAAAAGCTAATCATAAATCAGTTGCTAAAAAAGCTATCATAAATCAATTGCTGAAAAAGCTATCATAAATCAGTTGCTAAAAAAGGCTGTCAGGTATGCAATCGCAAAATAACGCCCGAATTTCCCAAGAAAAACCAGGGTAGAAAAGTATCGGAAAGGGAGCTGCATAAGCCCGGCAACCATGGTAATAACGTCTCCTATACCTGGCACCCAGGTGAAAAGCAGGGTGTAAACACCGTATCTTTTAAAAAGCCTTTCACTTTTCTCAAGTTTCTCAGAAGAAGGAGAAAGGTATTTTTCAAGTACGGGACGCCCTTTAAGCCCGAGATAATATGTTGTGCAGGACCCGAGAAAATTGCCGGAAGTCGCCACCATAACGACAGCAAAAGGATTAAAGCCCTGATAAATGAGAGCTATTATTAGCGCTTCCGATCCTAAAGGCAGAACCGTCGCAGCCAGGAAGCTCAGGACAAAGAGATTCAGATAACCGTAATCGGCAAGAAAGGAACTCAAAGCTTCAAGCATTGTACTCAACAATCGTAGTTCGGTATTTTAAGCTGTCGTTTCAGGCATCAACTGCACGGGAATTCAGGCATTAATTGTATGGGAATTCAGGCATTAATTGCATGGGAACTTACTTCAATTTACATTTTTAACTCTCTCAGCTTTACTTTTAATATACTTCTTTTTCACTCCTTCCAGCTTTGCTTTTAATTTACTTTTCAGATTACTGCCAGTTTTTAGTTAATTAACTCTTTTTACACCACTGGCAGCCATTATCTCACAATTCTGCTTCTGAGTAAGAATTTCCGGTCAAAGCAAAAAAGAAGTCCAATCAGAATAACGACAGAATAATGACAGAATAACGACAGAAAAAAATAATTGGAGAACAGGAAATCCTGAGTTCGATTTCCAGCTCCTGCCGCAGCACAGGTATTAAAGCTGTGTTAAAGCCGTGCTCACGCTTTAGTAGAGCCCGTACAGCTTTAATACCATAGCCAGAAGCGTTGATCAGTTTTTAATCCTTTCTTCTTTTCCGGAGGATAACAAATGCTGTGGCGAGTATTCCAAGCGTGGCCATCCCGCTGAAGAAAGGCGCTGCTTCGGTCACCTCGTAACTTTCGCTCAGGCCTCCTACCTCAACTGTATATGTTCCTGGCTCGTCCTCAGTGTGTGAGAATTCGACTTCCGTGCTCTCACCCAGGCTAAGGGTTACGTTCTCGGAATCAACCGATTCGTTGTTAACCAGCAGTTCCACTCTGGATTCTCCTCGAACGTTTCCGGTATTCGTAGCATCCACCTTTATATTTACCGCATTACCTGCCTCAACTGAAGCCGGCTCTACTGTGAGGTTCGAGAAGGTAAACTGTGCTACGTTTTCGATTACCTCAATCACGGTTTCTCCTTC
>CAZSVY010000261.1:0-5408 GCA_964610495.1 uncultured Methanosarcinales archaeon | reverse complement strand
GGATTTCCAGCGGATAATCCCGAACCAGTCCTTCCCTGAACACCTGTTGATACCCTTCTTTAGCTTTTTCAGGTCCGGTAAAATAATCCGAAAAATCAGTTCCTATCAACTCGTTCCTGGAATACCCGGTAACCAGTTCCGTAGCCTCATTTACATCGGTTATCTTCCCGTCAGGCCCGATAGTAACCAGGGGGTCCAGACTGGCTTCAATAAGGCTGCGGTTGTAAATGTTTGATAACCTCAGAGCCTCTTCTGCTTTCTTTCGTTCTGTGATATCACGTGCAGCTGCAAAGATGCCAATAATCTTACCGGCTTCGTCCCTGTAAACCGACGCATTATACAGAACCGGTGTAATATGCCCGTCCTGATGTTGGATTTCCAGCGGATAATCCCGAACCAGTCCTTCCCTGAACACCTGTTGATACCCTTCTTTAGCTTTTTCAGGCTCGGTAAAATAGTCCGAAAAATCAGTCCCTGCTAACTCGTTCCTGGAATATCCAGTAACGAGTTCTGTAGCTTTATTTACATCGGTTATCTTCCCATCAGGTCCGATAGTAACCAGGGGATCCAGACTGGCTTCAATAAGGCTTCGGTTGAAAATGTTCGATAACCTCAGAGCCTCTTCCGCTTTTTTACTCTCAGTAATATCTCTGGCAATAGTGGAGATGGCCACAAGCTCTCCGGAAGCATTAAAAACCGGAGAAAGGGTTATTGAAATGTTTATTATCGTACCGTCCTTTCTTAACCGTAAGGTTTCGTAGTGATGAATCCTTTCTTCCAGTTTAATCTTCTCAATTAATTGTTCGATTTCTCCTCTAAGCTCATCCGGTTCAAGTATTGATACGTTTTTTCCCAGGATTTCTTCGGCAGAGTACCCATAAATTCTTTCTGCGCCTTTATTCCAGTTTGTAATAATGCCGTCAAGCGATTTCGTTGTAATGGCATCGTCTGAGGATTCGACAACGTTTGCAAGGATCTGGATTTTTTCTTCGGCCTTTTTCCGCTCGGTAATATCACGTGCAGCTGCAAAGACGCCAATAACTTCGCCTGCCTCATCCCGGTAAACCGACGCATTATACAGAACCGGAGTTATGTGTCCGTCTCGATGCCGAATTTCTAGCGGGTAATCTCGTACCAGCCCTTCATTAAAAACATGCTGGTATCCTTCCCTTGCTTTCTCAGGCTCGGTGAAATAATCCGAAAAATCCGTTCTAATCAGTTCGTTACGAGAATAACCCGTAACAAATTCCGTAGAATTATTGACATCAGTTATTTTACCATCCGGACCGATAGTTACAAGGGGATCTATACTGGCTTCAATAAGACTGCGATTATAAGCACTGGCCAGTTTTAAGGCTTTTTCAGCCTTTTTGTGCTCGGTAATATCAAAAAGAGCTCCTATTAGTCCGTCGATCTGGCCTTTTATATTGAAAAAAGGAACTTTTGTTACGACAAACTTTTTTCCGAGGCTTTTTGTGAGATACTGATTTTTTAATTCAGCATGATACCCCTTTCCATTTCGGTAAATCTGGAGGTCAATGTCGTCATATCTTTTAATTAGAGCCTCAGGAGCGTTGTTCGTAAGTTCGCGATAGATTTTACCAATTATCTTTTCTTTAGGAAGACCCACAACTTCATTTGCAAAGAGCTTATTACAGCCTATAAACTTACCTTCCGTATTCTTGTAAAAGATCGGGACCGGAACGGCATCGAGTAAGGTTTCCTGGAAGTTCAGGCTTTCTTTCAGGGCGTTTTCCGTCTTCCTGAGTTCGGTTATATCCCGTGCTGCAGCAAAAACCCCTCTAACTTCTCCTGCCTCATCGCGGTAGACCGATGCGTTATACAGAACCGGAGTTATGTGTCCATCTTTATGTCGAATTTCTAATGGGTAATTTCGCACTAGTCCTTTCTGGAACACATGCTGATAGCCTTCTCTTGCTCTCTCAGGTTCAGTAAAATAGTCTGAAAAATCCGTTCCGATTAACTCCTTACGAGAATAACCGGTAACAAATTCTGTAGAATTGTTCACATCAGTAATTTTACCATCTGGACCGATAGTTACGAGAGGATCTACGTTAGCTTCAATGAGACTACGATTATACGCATTAGCCAATTCTAATGCTTTTTCGACTTTTTTACGCTCAGTAATATCCTGAACTGTTCCCTTCATTCGAACAGGGGTGTTATTACCATCAAAAATAACTTCTCCCTGTTCATGGACTGTGCGTTCTTCTCCATTAGCTAAAATAATCCTATGATCAATGCTATAGGACTTTCCGTTTAAAGCTTCTACGACAGCATTATCCACATAATCTCGATCGTCAGGATACACGTAATTTAAAAAGGCATCGTAAGTTGCCCCGAATTCCTGGGGATTGAGTCCGAAAATGCGATAAATTTCATCCGACCAGTACAGTTCATTGGTTATAATATTCCAGTCCCAGTTTCCAAGATGTGCCATTCTTTGAGCTTCAGCAAGCCCTTTCTCACTCTCTTTCAAGGATTTATAAGCCTTCTCAAGCTGCTCCCGATGCTTCTTTAGCTCCGCCTCAGCGCGTTTTTGCTCGGTAATGTCAATTTCCATCTCGAGGATCATGGGTGAACCGTCAACGTCGGTGAATGGAAAGTCATAGGCATCACTCACGCTTCCATCCGGGTTGTTGATTTCCCAATGGTGGGGCTTACCGGTTTCAAGCACTTTATACGTCTCACAAAATTCACAGGGCTTGGTGAGCCCATAGCAATATTCATAACAGTGTCTGCCACCCGACTCGCCGAACTTTTCGCGGAAGCTGCGGTTTGCAAAGGCAACGTGATAGTCAGTTGTCAGCAGGCATATCGTTGCCGGCAGCGTCTCCAGCACGTCAAACAGTCGCTGCCGCTCTGCCTGAACCACCGCTTGCGCCTGTTTGATCTCGGTGATATCAATGCCCACCTCCATGATGAGTGTGGAACCGTTAGAGTTCTTGAACGGGTAATCGTAGATGTCGTAGTTTCGGCCGTCCGGACCGATCCACTCCCAACGATGAGGCGCGCCCGTTTTGAACACCTTGCAGGTTTCGCAGTTCTCACAGGGCTCGGTGCGCTGGAAGAGATATTCGTAGCAACGCCGGCCCTCAGATTTGCCGAAGCGCTCCTCGAAGAAACGGTTCGCAAACGGCACGCGGTAATCCGGTGAGAGCAGTATCACGTAAGCCGGCAGCATGTCCAGCACGTTGTTTAATCGCTCCCGTTCAGCTTGCACGGCCTCGGCAACCTTACGACGCGCTTCGCTCTCGCGTAGTGCCTCCTCGGCCCGCTTACGCTCGATAGCCACCGACACCTGGTCGGCTACGGTGCTCATGAGGGCAAGCTCATCCCTCGTAAAGCCCTTTTTGCTCCTCGTGCCAAAAGAGAGTGTGCCTATTGTTTTCTCTCCGATATGAAGTGGCTGACAGGCATACGCCTGTATCCCCATCGACCGCACAAGGTCGGCCCGCTTGTCTCCGTTATGCTGTACATCCTCGGAAACGATACGGCAGCCATCACGGGCTACACAGCCACATATGGCGGCTCCTTTATCCAGCCATTCGATCTCTTTAGCTATCTCAGCGCTTATCCCGCCGTAGGCGTTGAGATGGAGCCTGCCCTGCATCTCGTCGAAAACGTAGTTAAAGAACACATCACAGTTCAGTTGGCGCATTACTTTCTCGGCGATAGTCTGGATCGTGGTCTCGGGTTCTTTGCTCGAAAGGAGGAGAGCATTTGTCTCGCTCAGGAGCTCGAAGCGTTTTTCGCTTTCGCTTAATGCTCCATAAGCTTCCTGAAGATCCTCGGTCTGAGCCTCTAACTCCTCCGATTGCACCTGGAGATTCTCGTATGCCTCAAGCAAAGCCTCTTCAGCCCTCTTTCGCTCGGTAATGTCACGAATGCTGCCTTGTCTATAGAGTTGCAATCCGACACTGTCTTTGACGAGGGACATTTGGTTGGAGAACCAGCGGTAATTGCCATTCTTGGTCAGGTATCGATATTCCACCTCGGCTTTGCCTGTATCATTCAGGCACGCCAGCGCAGACTGCATGGAGTGAATATCTTCGGGGTGGATTATCGAGATTGCCGTCTCGGCATTCATTGCTAAGAATTCATCGACTGAATAGCCAGTTACTGTTTCAGCAGAAGGGCTGATGTACTCATAACGGCCGGTTTGCATGTTCTGACGGTAAATGAGATCCTTGGAATTGTCAAGCACCGAGCGAAAGCGCTCTTTGCTCTCGCGCAGCGCTTCTTCTGCCTGCTTGCGCTTGGAGCTTTCTATTTGTTCCCATTTCCCTTCCTTTTTAACCAGAGCAAATTGATGGTTGATAACTACGTCGATAATTTCGGTTGCATTGCATCTGTCGAGAGAATATGTACAGAGCGCTATCATCTGGTAATTGCCGAGGACTCTGTCTACTTCTTCTTCATAATCAACGAAATCGTTCCAATCTTCTTTCTCCAGCCAGAAAGTGTTCCCTGTTAACCTCAGGCCATCGTAACCATCAGCCAGGGCGTTATCGAGTTTTTCAACCCAGCCGTTAAGCACTCTCTGCGAATCGAAAACTCCCTCTTCGACGTACCAGTGAGTATAAGGAATAATCTCTATTTGCCCCTTTTCCAGATAAAAGTCAATCTCAGGAACCGCTCTTCTAAGAGCCTCTCTTGCCTCTTCCACTTCCAGGGGCTGTGAGGTAACCCACATACAGAATTCGTTATTCTCCAGCCCTGCCTTGAAGTAAGGGACAAGTACGTCAATTAAATCTTCTTTTGTCTGGTAGAATTGACAGAAGTGTGTTCCCCAGGGCACCTCGCCAATAATGTCAATCCCGGACTTTCTCAAGCTTTTTTTCATTCCAACCCTTTCCCAATCTTAAAGGTAATTTAAAAATTCATATTTAATCAGCTTCTTCAGATTCCGAAACCTGACAGCAAAAGCTTTGATTTTTAATGTTCAGTTTTTAGCCCACCCCTGCCAGAATTTTTAGCGTCGGGATGTTTTCCATACCGCAGGTATCTGTTATTTTCTAACCCATGTTAATCAATACCTTATGGCAGAATCTCAAGGGTACTTTACGGTCCCTGTGGCTTGATTTCACGTAAATTTCCTCATTGAAAAGTGAATCAGACATTTCTAAAAAATAACAAATATATTCTTTATTCAAACATTATTGTAAAATAAATTATGAATTAATTGCATTCTTTATGATTTTTTTGGGTTATAAAACTGTCTGTAATAAATATTAAAATATTTATCTATCATGGAAAATTATTAAAATGAGGTACAATAAATCTCAGGAAGTACAGTGAATATTTGTAAAGTATAGTAAAGATTATGAAAAGTACATAAACACTATGAAATATAGTAAACGTTATTGCTTTCCGGAAATTGAAAG